>JAAZFB010000209.1 GCA_012511915.1 Clostridiaceae bacterium | reverse complement strand
GTAAAAGTGTACCCATAACACATAGCCGAATCATACCCAAAATAGATTATGAGTTTTCAATAACCAAACTGTTATTTGGTTTTGATATTGACAAGCCTTATACTATAATTACAAATCAAATTGCATTGGTAAGTGCAGCGGAAAAGTGCAGACCGGCATTTTGCAAAACACAAATAGAACAGTCCCAATCTTCCCAAGCGACATTAACATCCGAAAATGAAAACGCCGGTGAAACGACAGAACAATTCGAAGCAATAACAAGCAGTATATCCGTAGCTGATATAAACATAAGAAACCAAACATCTTATGCAATTGATGTGCAAAAACTAATTGATGAAAAGCCGTCTTTTTGCATAGATAATAAACAGCCTCAAGTGCTAGTTTTCCATACACATACATCGGAGGCATACGCGCCGGATGAAAAGAATAACTATTCACCTACTGACCCAGGGCGAACAGAGGATGAAAAATTTAATGTTGTAAGGGTTGGTGATATTATTACAGAAAAATTGAACAAAGCGGGTATTAAAACGTTGCACGACAAAACCCTGCATGATTATCCCTCATATAGCGGCTCATATAAAAAAAGTCTTGACACTGTGCAACGCAATTTAAAAGAACACCCATCAATAAAAGTTGTGTTGGACATACACCGGGATGCTGTTATTACAAAAGACGGAACAAGTTTAGAAGTCAGCGCAACAATTAATGATAAAAAAACCGCACAAGTGATGATTGTTTGCGGAAGTGACGGCAACGATCTTGAACACCCTAACTGGCGTGAAAATTTGAAATTTGCGATTTTACTTCAAGCTAAAATGAACACATTATACCCCGGACTTGCACGTCCGTTATTGTTGGTGAATGAAAGATATAATATGCATACCTCAACCGGTGCATTACTGCTTGAGATTGGCAGTAGCGGTAATAAATTAAACGAGGCTTTAAGAGCAGGTGAATATTGTGCCGATTCAATTGCAAAGGTGCTATTGGAGCGTTGACACTAATTGCCGGATGAAACGGCGGAAATAAAGAAAGGAAGTTAAATGAAAACGACAAATAAAGCAGTGCTGCTTGCACTGTTGTTTTTATATACCGTTATTTGCGGAATAATAATAGCGGATATTGGCATAGCTTGTATTGCCGGAAGTACAAGGCCTAACCTCTTAATTCATATATTGCAAAAAAACGATTGATTTTTGAAATTATTTGTTTTATAATATAGGAAATTATGATAAACCAGAATTGAAAATTTACTATATTTCATACCGTTATACTATTCCTCATTTAAAATATTGACAAACTTTTTTGTCAATATCGGCCGCAATCAGCGGCCGTTACAAGGAAAATAGTATTTACTAATTCGCAATTAATGAAATTTTTATAACGCAAATTAGTATTATACTATTCCTCCTTTAAAATATTGACAAACTTTTTTGTCAATATCGGCCGCAATCAGCGGCCGTTACAAGGATTTTAGTATTATTGATTATTCGCTGAAAAGGTAGTGATGTCAGTGTTGAAAAATAAAATGACTTTGTACGGTTTTAATAACCTTACAAAAACGCTCAGCTTTAACATTTATGATGTTTGTTACGCTAAAAGCGCGCGTGAGCAAAGGGATTACATTGAGTATATAGATGAACAATATAATTCGGAGCGTCTTACAAAAATATTGTGCGATGTTACAGAAATAATAGGCGCACATGTGCTCAATATATCCAAGCAAGACTACGACCCACAGGGTGCAAGTGTAACTATTTTGATTTCTGAGGAGTCACTTCCGGTTGGTTTGATTGACCGTTCGTGTAATCATGGTGAATATGCCATGCTGTCCACAAGGGAAACTGTTGTCGGGCATTTAGACAAAAGCCATGTAACGGTTCACACATACCCTGAATATCACCCAGAAAGCGCGATAGCCACTTTTCGCGTTGATATTGACGTATCGACATGTGGGAAAGTATCGCCGTTAAATGCACTTGACTATCTTATCGGGAGTTTTGACTCTGATATTATAACAATTGATTATCGTGTGCGTGGTTTTACCCGTAGTGTCGACGGCAAAAAATTGTTTATGGATCACGATATTAAATCGGTGCAAGATTACGTCGATAAAGAAACGCTTAACAAGTATGATGCAATAGATGTAAATGTTTATCAATCGAATGTTTTTCATACAAAAATGCTTATTAAGGAATTGGAATTACAAAATTATTTATTTAAAACCGATATTTATGAGTTGCCGCCCCGCCAACGGTTGCAGATAACTGATAGTTTACGCAAAGAAATGATAGAAATTTTCAGCGGGACGAATGTGTACTGATGGATGCTATTTTTTCACAAAAAGATGCACCTTTATATGAAGCGCTCAACCAATATAAAGCAAACAGAATAGTTCCTTTCGACGTGCCCGGGCATAAACAGGGCAAGGGCAATAAGGAATTAGCAGATTTTTTGGGCGAAAAATGCCTTTCTGTTGATGTAAATGCAATGAAACCATTAGATAACATTGCTCGCCCCATAAGCGTAATAAAATATGCTCAGCAGCTTGCGGCACAGGCGTTTGGGGCAAAAGATGCTTTTTTTTCGGTAAACGGCACAACTGCGGCTGTTCAAGCAATGATTTTATATGCGTGCAAAAAAGGGCAAAAGATTATTATGCCACGCAATGTGCATATAAGCGCAATAAATGCTTTAGTATTGAGCGGTGCAGTTCCGGTCTACGTTAACCCGGGGGTGGATAAAAAACTCGGCATATCCCTTGGGATGCCTATTGATGAAGTAAAAAAAGCAATTGCGAGCAATCCTGAAGCTAAAGCTGTTTTTATTAATAATCCAACATACTACGGAATTTGCTCTGATATTAAAGAAATAATAAAAATTGCGCATAATCACAATATGCTTGTGCTTGTTGACGAGGCGCATGGGACACATTTTTATTTTGGTGAAAATCTGCCGCCCTCAGCAATGACATGGGGTGCGGATATGTCATCGGTTAGTATGCATAAAACGGGAGGTTCGCTGACTCAAAGCTCAATTTTGCTCATCGGCGACACAATTAGTAAAGGCTATATGCGGCAAATTATAAGTCTAAGCCAAACTACAAGTGCATCTTATTTGTTGCTTTCCTCTTTGGATATTTCACGGCGCAACCTTGCGCTTTCCGGCAGAGAAATATTTTCCAAAATAGCAAATATCGCCAATTATGCACGTGATGAAATAAACAAAATCGGTGGATATTATGCATATTCCAAAGAACTCATTAATAAAAGTGCTGTTTTTGATTTCGACATCACAAAACTTTCTGTTTATACACGAGATATAGGTTTAGCGGGTATAGAAGTGTATGACCTTTTGCGTGACGAATACGGAATACAAATAGAGTTTGGGGATATAGGCAACATCTTGGCGATAATTTCTGTTGGGGACAGCGAACTTGAGATTGAACGTCTTATTTCTGACCTTTATGAGCTTAAGAGACGGTATCAAAAGGATAAAGCAGGAATGTTTAAGCATGAATATATACCACTAATTGTTGAACTGACACCGCAAAAGGCTTTTTATGCAAATAAAAAGCCAATGGACATCACAAAATCAGACGGCTATATTTGTGGGGAGTTTGTTATGAGCTATCCGCCCGGAATCCCTATTCTCGCACCTGGTGAAAGGATTACTCGTGAAATAATTGAATATATACT
>JAAZFB010000208.1 GCA_012511915.1 Clostridiaceae bacterium | reverse complement strand
TCAGACTATTTGCAAGATGCAAGCAAGGCATTGCTGATATGCTGAAAAAGAAACCGAAATCTATGCAGATGTGCTTGTTTAAATATGATGGCTTTGGTATAGACTGAAAAAATGGGGAAACTCAAATCAATACCTTTTTATTGACAAATAGGTCAAATATGATATATAATCTTGTTATGCGGGTATAACTTAGTGGCAGAGTTCCAGCTTCCCAAGCTGGTTGTGTGGGTTCGATTCCCATTACCCGCTCCACTTTTTTCGTGTATAAAATAGTGTATTTGCCCATTTTTTATAATACTATCGATTATTTCTTGATAAACCGTAGCTTTTTCAAAAAACATATGGGGTTCAACTCCCTTATGCCTAACATGCAGAATAGCTCTATATTTATACTAATATGCATTTAAAACTTGATATAGATTTGTAAGGATTTTTGTTGCAGGACAAAGCGGAAGCTTCCGTCAATACTTTATGTATCAACGGGTTCTTCCAACGCAGTATTGCGGCAAAAATACCACAAAGATTGTAAGGTTTTGATTGCAGATTAGTATTACACCGAATGGAGGTTATTAAATGATTAAATTCGTATGTAATGATTACAACGAAATGAGCAGCCTTGCTTCTGAAATTATTGCAGGGCAAATTGTCGGTAAGCCTGATACTGTGCTGGGTCTAGCAACCGGAGGTACACCAATCGGAACCTATATGGAGTTGATCAAAAAACGGTTGGATTTTAGTAAAATTGCTATTTTTAATATTGGTGAGTACTATCCGATAAGCAATAGTAATACGCAAAGCAATCGCTTTCAACTGTTCGACAGCTTTATAAATAAAATCAATGCAAAGCGTGAAAATGTACATACGTTAAACGGTGAAGCGGCTGACCCTAATTCGGAGTGCGAGAATTTCGACAAAAAGATAAGTCACATGGGTGGCCTGGATATGGTTGTGCTCGGAATTGGGTTGAACGGACATATAGGGTTTAATGAGCCAGCTGAAAGATTGATACTGAGCTGCCATTTGGGCGATTTAACTGCAAGAACAATCGAAGAACATGCAAAGTTTTTTGATGCGGATGAAACAGTACCCCATAAATCAATGACAATGGGAATGGGCACCATTTTTGCCGCGAACAGAATAGTACTGCTGGCAAACGGTGCCAACAAGGCAGATGCCGTCTCGCAAAAATTCAGTGGAGTTATTACAACAACTTGCCCCGCAACACTGCTTAATTTGCATCACGATGTTACAATTATCATGGATAAAGCTGCGGCTAGTAAAATATAATCATATTTCTAACTGTTGGACGGCTTGCTATTTTGCTTAGACTTTCTTTTCCTGAACGAGATCTTTTCCAACAAAGAGAAATTTTTGGTGCCGATGAAATAGCCGATTGTTGTTATTACCGGTAAAACTGCGCCGGATAACAGTATTTCTTTTAACGATATGTTCTCTTGGCTATTGTAAAAACCTATAAAAGGGAAATACCACAATTTTATTATAACGGTGGTTATAGGGTTTGATATATTTGTAGCCGATAAAATTGTAAAAATCAGAGGGATAATACTTGGAATCAAAGAAGCTTTAAGGGCCCTTAATGGGCTCTCTTTTATTTCGTTATACGGCCTGCCCTCTAACCTGCCCCAATTCCATCCATCCGAGTAGAAAAGTGCGAAATATATTACAGACGTAACAACAGAAAAGGCGAAAAACCCCCATTTTTCAATGAGCCAGCTAAGTATCATAACAAGAAAAACTGTAACCGCAAGAGAGATAATATGTGTGCCTATAAATTTTATACCTTTTTTTATAATTATTTTGAACACCCCCTCCGGTAGTATAGCATATTTATATAATGGATACAACAATTTCTTTCTCGTTGACAACTTTTACTAAGAGTGTTATACTAATTCTCGATTAGTAGATTAGTTTTTTTATAGGGGATTAACGATGCCGATTGCAATAAGACGTCCGATCAAGAAACAACCTTACAAACTGATTGTTGTATCAGTATGTTTTTTTCTGCTGCTTGTCGGGACTATTACTATTTATGCGGTAACACTTGCAGACAACAAAATACTAAACGGTGTTACAATTTGTGGAATAGAAGTTGGCAAAATGACGGTTGAGCAGGCATCTGAGATAGTATCTCAGCAATTGTCCGGGGCGATGGACGACCAAATAGTAAATGTTAAGTTCAATGAGATAAGCTATCCGATTGACATATCCGATAAAATATCTTTTGATATAAGCAGTTCAGTAAATAATGCTTTTTTGAAAGGGCGCGAAGGCAATATTCTAGAGCGTCTGTTTTTTGTGTTCAATAATAACAAAGATATATTGCTTGAGGTAAGGTTTGAAGAAAACCTTATAAAAAATGAAATCCGTGCTTTTGCTGCACAGGTTGAAAAGGGAAATCAAATTACACAAATAGATATGAACAAGAAAATCGCGAAGATAGATTTGACTAAAACTGGGTTTTTGGTTGGAATTAAACAGACATATGATAAGCTCGTCTCAAACAGTCAAAGAATGGTGTTTTCCGATGTGGAGGCGGCCATTTTAGACGAGATAACACCGCAATATTTATACGACAGGATAAACCAAGCGCCCAAGGATGCAAAGTATGAGGTTGCAGATAATCGATATATTATTCATGAACATAAATTCGGGGTTGCGGTGGATTATACCGATTTGGCGAATAAAATCGAGTCGGGTGAAAAGGTTTTTACCCTTGGGGTGACAATTACAGAGCCAAAAGTTACAACGGATAAATTGAAGGGTTCGATTTTTGCCGATACATTAGGCGTGTTTATAACACATTATAACCAAAGTAATGTAAGCAGGTCAAAAAACATTGCAATAGCCACCGGTAAAATCAATGGCGTTGTAATTGGAGTGGGTGAGGAGTTTTCGTTTAACAAGGTTGTGGGTGAACGATCATATAAGAATGGTTATCAAGATGCTAATGTATATGTAGGCGGGAAAATTGAGCAGGGAGTAGGCGGAGGAATTTGTCAGGTCAGTTCCACCTTATACAGCGCCCAACTTTATGCAGATTTACAGACGGTGTACAGACAAAACCACATGTTTACCGTTTCGTACCTCCCGTTAGGTCAGGATGCAACCGTTGTATGGGGTGCAGTTGATTATATATTTAAAAACAACACCGATTATCCGATTAAAATTACCGCTGCGGCACAAAACGGTACGCTTACAGTAAAAATATTAGGCGCATCGGAACAGGACGGACAACAGATGATAAAGATTGCAAATACGACAATTTCATCTACCCAGCCAAAGGAACGAATTGTATATACTGAAGACTTACCGCCGGGGCAGAGTAAAATTGAGCAACCGGGGCAAAATGGTGCTGTTGTTGATACTTATAAGGTATATTTACATAATGGGGTTGAAAAAAAACGTGTGCTATTACATAGAAGTACATATACACCAATGGAGCGCATTATACTTGTTGGCAAAAGCTCAGCTACAGGAACTGAGTATTCAGGCGATGAAAATCCTATTGGTGAAAATGACGGTACAGCAGACGATGATGATAATGAGCCGCCAGTACGAACAGAAGTAGGAGATGTCGAAAAACCACCTACTGTTCTGGAAGAGTTTTTATCGGAAGACGGGCTATGAGCTTTTATCGTAGTCTCTATGCGTTGTAAAAACCCTGTAATTACTGTCTTTTAGGTGTTCGCCAAGCCTATGTGCGAATGTAACGGAACGATGCTTGCCGCCTGTGCACCCAATAGCAATGACAATTTGCGATTTGCCCTCTTCAATGTAATGAGGTATAAGAAAATCAATCATATCAAAAAGTTTATTTTGGAAATCTTGACTTTGTGAAAAACTCATGACATATTCGGATACTTCCCTTTCAAGCCCGCTTTTTTGTTTTAATTCTGGAATATAAAAGGGGTTTGGCAAGAACCGAACATCAAAAATCAAATCCGAATCCATCGGAATTCCGTGTTTAAAGCCAAAGGAAATCACATTTATTATGATGCCTTTATTTTCTAACGAATCGCTAAAAAGCGATGCCAATTTATCTTGAAATTCTTTCCTTGAAGTAAAAGATGTATCAATGATATGGGTGGCGATATCTTTAAATGCATTCATCTTTGCTCGTTCCTTGGCAATCGACTCGGGGAGTCTGTCATCTTCCGAAAGTGGATGCTTTCGCCTTGATTCTTTATACCGCTTAATTAGTGTTTCGTCTTTTGCATCTAAAAACAGCAATTCATAGTTATATCCTTTGTGCTTTAATTCTGACAAGCTTTCGGCAAGGTGCTCAAACATTTCACCGCCACGGATATCACATACTATTGCCACTTTGTCAAACTTACCGAAAGAATTATAACAGAGTTCCGCGAAATTTAAAAGAAAAGCAGGTGGCATATTATCAATACAATAATAGCCTATATCCTCCAACAAGTTAACCGCTTCGCTTTTCCCCGCCCCCGACATTCCGGTTACAATTATAAACCGCATATTTTCACCTCAGTATCCAAATGAACCCCGAATTTTTTATAAACCTCTGATTGTACGTGCTTAATCAGAGACATAACATCGTCAAATGATGCATTATCATCATTAAGTATAAAACCACAATGCTTATCCGATACAACAGCGCCACCTATGCGATATCCCTTAAGCCCGGCATCTTCTATAAGTTTGCCGGCATAACTGCCCTGCGGGCGTTTGAAGATGCTACCGGCGCTGCAATACTCAAGCGGTTGTTTGCTTCGCCTTTGTTGTGCCAATTTAAGCATTTCGGCTTTTATTTCATCTTTGTTTTTTTGATGCAAGGACAAAGTGCATTCAGTTATAATTGCTTTGATATCGGAAAATATACTTGTTCGATATCCAAAGTCATGCTGGGTAACCTGCCTGATGTTGCCGCAGAAATCAATATATTGGGTTTGTACGACAACATCTTTTATTTCTCTGCCGTATGCTCCTGCATTCATCACAACGGCGCCGCCGAGTGTTCCGGGTATTCCGGCGGCAAATTCAAACCCGCCTAACCCGCACTTTAGCGCAAATGACGCAATCCTTGATAAAAGCGCACCGCTCTGACAAATAAGCGTATTGTTGTTTTGCGTTATTTTGTTCATATTATTATTTATTTTTATTACCACGCCCCTAATACCCTTGTCGCTTACAAGTAAATTAGAACCGTTACCGATAACAAAAAAGTCTGTATTAGGCAGACAAGCTATCAGATGCGAAATCTGTTTTTGGTTTTCCGGAATTACAACAAAGTCTGCAGGTCCGCCGATTTGAAAAGTTGTATGATTTTTCATCGGCTCGTCTATAAGAATATTTTTTGCCGGAAAAATCTTCTTTAGCTCCAATAATATGCTAGAACTGTTCAAACTGCATTACCAAGCCTTTCTACAAGTTTGGTCAAAAGCCCAAAACCGCCGCCCCAATAATACCCGCGTCGTTCCCAAGGGTTGCTATGCGGATTTGGATTTGCTCAACATCACGGCTGTAAACCTCATTTTCAACAATTCTTTTAAGCGGGGCAATTAAAAAATCGCCCTCTTTTGAAACGCCGCCTCCAAGTACAAGTATTTCCGGTTGAAATATGTTTATTACATTTACAACTCCGGCGGCAAAATATTTAATATAGTTTTCAACAACTGCGGTGCCGATAGGGCAACCAGCGCGCATAGCATCAAAGGCTGTTTTCCCGTTAACATTTTCCGGCTTGCCGTCAATAATTTCCTCGAGCAGGCTTCCGGGGTTATCGGCTATGGCAACCTTTGTTTGTTTAATAAGTGCACTAGCCGAGCCGTATGTCTCCCAACAGCCTTTTCTGCCACATGTGCATTCCACCCCGTCAACAACTATGACAATGTGTCCAAGCTCTGCGCCGGCGTAGTTAAAACCGCTGTATATTTTTTTGTTTATTATAATTCCGCCGCCTATGCCCGTGCCGATGGTGATCATAATCGAATTATCAACACCTTTGGTCGCCCCGGCATATGCTTCACCCAACGCCGCACAGTTTGCATCGTTTTCTATATAAACAGGCAATGGAAGCACTTGCTGTATTAATGTGCGAATGGGGGTGTTCCGTAAATTAAGGTTATTTGCATATATGCTCTTGCCTTCTTTAACATCGGGGGTACCGGGCAAACCGATACCAATCCATTTAACAGATGAAACTTCTGTATTGGTTTGAGAAAGCACTTTAATACAAAGTGATGAAATATCTCCGACTATATCCTCACCTTGTTTGTGTGCTTCGGTTGCAACACTATCTTTATGTATAATGTTTAAATTATCATCAACCAGCCCCACCGCAATATTTGTACCGCCAAGATCAACACCTAAATACATCTGGTAACCTCCATATTAAATTTATATATTTAATGTGAATTAGTATAAGTATTATTCGGATGAAAAATCCATATTTGACATTATTCTTTTGTTCAGCTCTTCCGCCGCATTATAGCCTGCCCTTTTGAGACGGTTATTCATGGCGGATATTTCAATTATTATAGCTAAATTTCGTCCTGGTTTGACGGGAAGCACAATAGAAGGTATTGAAATACCAAGTATTTCTGTTTCCTCATTTGTCAGACCAAGTCGGTCATAATGCTTGCCCTCTGTCCATTCTTCAAGGTGCAGTATAAGGTCAATTTTTTCAGCATCTTTAACAGAGCCCATTCCGAATAACCGCTTAACATCTATAATTCCAATACCGCGTATTTCAATAAAATGCCGTATAATTTCCGGAGAACTGCCCACAAGCGTGATTGCCGAAACCTTTTTTATTTCAACTGCATCATCGGCAACAAGCCTGTGACCGCGCTTTACAAGTTCTATAGCGGCCTCGCTTTTACCGACTCCGCTTTCACCAAGCAATAACACCCCTTCTCCATACACCTCGACTAGCACGCCGTGCCGTGTTATGCGGGGTGCAAGTTCAGTATACAAAAAAGGGATAAGCCTGCTCAAAAAGGAGGTTGTAGAAAGAGGGGTTCTATACACCGGTACGCGGTATTCCCGAGCCAAGCTTGACAGTTCTTCAAAAACCTCAAGCCCCCTTGTTATAATAATAGCGGGAATTTTACTTGCAAGCAATGCTTGCAATTTTTCTTTTCGGACGTTTTTGGATAGGCTCTTTAAATAAGCATGTTCTACCATGCCGAAAAGCTGTATTCGCTTAGAGTCAAAACAATCGTAAAAGCCGGAAAGCTGAATGCCGGGGCGATTTACATCTGTGCTTTCAATAGATATGTCAGAAAAGTTTTCACCACAATAAATACATTCAAGATTAAGCTGATTAACTATTGTCTCCAGTTTCACTGAGAACTTTTCTTCCATATTGTTGCCCCCTTTAAAGAAGTTAGAATTTATTTAATTAATCCAGAAGTACATACCGCCAGTAGGCTTGCTCCACAACAGTTCAATATATACATATTTAATAAAACCCGAAAGTTTATTTCATTAATGGTATTTATTATACCATCTATGCACATTGTAGTCAACAAAAAAAAGGCGAATCCAAAGGACGGAACTATTTAAATTTGAGTTAATTCGATGCATCTTATAAAAAACAGTTGCCTTTTGGTTTGCTTTTTGATAGAATGAATGTGAAAAATTAAACGAGGTGATAAAAATGGGAATAGTAACAACTACCGAGATGTTCCAAAAGGCATACCAAGGCGGATACGCTATAGGTGCTTTTAACGTAAACAACATGGAAATTATTCAAGGTATTACCGAAGCTGCAATGGAGGTTAAGGCTCCTTTGATACTTCAGGTTTCCGCGGGGGCGCGAAAATATGCCAAGCATGTTTATTTAATGAAATTGATAGAAGCGGCAATTGAGGATACCGGATTGCCTATAGCAATTCATTTGGACCATGGTGAAGATTTTGAAGTTTGCAAATCATGTATTGACGGAGGTTTCTCGTCTGTAATGATTGATGGTTCAAAGCATTCTTTTGCGGAAAACATAGCGCTTACAAAGAAAGTTGTAGATTATGCGCATTCAAAAGGTGTGGTTGTTGAGGGTGAACTTGGTAAACTAGCGGGGATAGAGGATGCAGTTAATGTTTCTGCAGAAGATGCTGCTTTTACCGATCCGGCAGAGGTTGAGGAATTTGTTGAAAAAACCGGTGTAGATTCCCTCGCGATAGCAATAGGTACAAGCCATGGAGCGTTTAAGTTTAAAGGTGAGCCACGTCTTAGGTTTGATATTTTAGAAGAAGTTCAAAAAAGATTGCCAAACTTCCCAATTGTGTTGCATGGCGCAAGCAGTGTAATACCTGAATATGTAGATATGATAAACGAAAACGGCGGTAAAATGCCGGGCGCAAAAGGTGTACCTGAGGAAATGTTAAGACAGGCTTCGCGGCTTGCTGTATGTAAGATTAATATAGATTCTGACCTTCGTCTTGCAATGACTGCATCTGTCAGAAAGCATTTCAATGATTTCCCCGAACACTTTGACCCGCGTCAATACTTAGCTCCTGCAAGGTCGGCAATAAAAGAACTTGTAAAAAATAAAATTGTGAATGTTCTTGGTTGCGACAATAAAATATAATACTATTTCATTTTAAAACGTTGACACGAATGTGTCAACGTTTTAAAATGGGAATAGTATTACAAGGAAAATAGTATTTACTAATTCGCAATTAATGAAATTTTTCTAACGCGAATTAGTATTAACCGAAAAATTCGAAAGTCGAGCGGGGAAAAGACCGCAAATACAGTCGGTTTTTATAAGTGTTTAGTATTGATTATTGGGTGGCCGACCTTTGTTATTTTTTGAGGATTAGTATAACGACTTAGCTAAGGAAAACAGTATTATATTTTTATATAACCGTCATGAACAATAATAGCATCCAGTTTTTGGCCTGACTTACATATAGGGCATTCACCGGGCCTAAAAAGCTGATACCCAGGTATATCTTTACTGGTAAACAGGGAATGTATTTCCTGTTCCTGTCTTTCTGGATATGCATTAAATAAAGCCGATATGCCAACTACTATACCACCATAATAGGAAAGATATTCTAATGCGCTTCCAATAGTTGTTCCACTTGAAACAGAAGATACCAACACAATGATATTTCGATTAGCGATCAATTCCTGCTTATTGCTTTGAATCATCAAATTTTTGTTGGCATTACTTATCGGTGTTACTATATTTATATCTCTCCCACTGTTTATTGCCGACATACCTCCATGTAAAAGCTCTTCTGCCATATACGCCCCAATTACTTCAGTGACCTCCATACACACAATAGTGTCTACAAGTGTGCTTGCTAAATAAGGCAAAGCCAGTTCAATCGCCACATCTCTAGCCAGTATTGCATTGGTTTTAAGATGGTTTAAATCAAGATAATGAGCGGCATGGAAGTGGCTGGTGGTAAAATGCCCCGAGTTAATACTTAAGCTAATCGACGGTTTTTTTTCTAATCGGATAGAAAATATTTCATCTTTCATTAGTATTCCTCCTTATTAAATTAAGTTTTTACTTTTTACAGGTGCAAAAAGATATTTTCCGAAGCGGGAAAATGTATCTTCACACATATAATTTTAGCCGATTTTCGGACTAAAGTCAATATCGACAAATTGAGGAAAAAATGCGGAAGTTTTTTTACCAGAATTATGATATAATTTAGATGGTAAAAAAAGTAATACCAACCCTCAATTTAAAGACAAGTTTTTTGTTGTTATTTTAATTGGGGATTAGTATAAAAAAGCACTTCTTTTACATTAAAAGGAGTGTTTTTATTTTGCCTTTTTTATTATATATGAGAGTATACTAAATTTTTCTAACGCGAATTAGCATTATACACGCGGTGAGCGTGGAATTAATAGCCGACGGGCTTTAAACGGGAGGTAATTATGTTAGAGTTGGAAAACAACATCAACACAGGCGTTGACACACAAGAAGCAATAAGCGACCTTCAAGAAACGACACAGGACACCGAACAGGTGGAAAAGACTCTTACACAAGCGGAGGTTGACGAGATAGTCAAGGAACGGCTTGCAAGAGAGCGCAAGAAATACGCTGATTATGATGACATTAAAGAGCAGTATGAAACATTAAAGGAAATATCAGATGTATTGTCAATAGGTGGCATATCGGGAACGCCTACCGAGCAGATAGCACACCTTAAACAGTATTACGGTGTAACACAACAACAGGCGGAACAAATGGTAAACGCTTCTACCAAAAACGAAGCGGACGAAACAAAGGCTTTCGTTGAAGCTGAACGATTTAGCCGAAAAGCAACAGATGATGAGATTGTGGACGAGGTTGAAAGGATACTTGAAACACCGGCACATAAAAGAAAAGAAAAAGACCTTGTTAAACTTGAAGTATTGGAAACAAGATACGGTGCTATTAAATTCCGCAACGAGTTTTCGGAAGCTGAAAAGTGGTACAAGGAAAATGCTGATGGCGATTTCAAAGACCTTGTAAATGATGACGATTTCAAGGACTTTATCGAGGGAAGCAATGCGCCACTTAAAAAGATGGTGCAAAAATACTTAAAATATGCGGGGAAAACAAAAGAGCCAAAATCCCCCGGCAGTGCTAAAGACACCGGTGGAACAACGGCTAAAGAGTATTACACCCCTGCGGAGGTAGATAAGCTCACTGAAGCACAATTAGCTAACCCAAAAATATGGGCGAAGGTGAGGGAAAGCATGACAAAATGGAAATAAAGGAGTGATTTTTAAATGGCATACGCAAACTTTAAAGCGACAGTATGGAGTAAATACATTCAGCATGAGTTAGAAACAAAAGCCATACTTTCGGATTGGTGCAATAAAAAATTCGAGGGTGAAGCAAAGCACAATGAAATGGTTAAGATATTGGGTGTAGGCAAACCTACCATAGGTAATTATGTGGGTACTACTATTGGCTCACCTGAAACATTAGAGGACAGCTCGACATTCCTCAAAATCGACCAAGCAAAATATTTCAACTTTATGGTTGATGATGTAGACAGGGCGCAATCACAACCGGGCTTAATGGAAGCGTTAATGAAAGAAACCACAAGGGCAATGGCACTTGAACGTGATAAACACATTGCTACAATGGCACTTGAAGCAGGTACAACTTCATCGGGTGTAACACAGGTTGACAGCGCAACAGATGCAAAACAGGCTATTGATGCGGGTATTCTTGCATTGCGTGAACTTGATGTTGACAGCTCTATGGAAGTGGTTATAGAGATACCGTGGTTTGTATATAATTATTTCCGAGACCAGCTTGTTACTGATAAAACCGACAATGACGAACTTGTCAAAAAGGGTATTATCGCAATGTATGACGGCTGTTATGTACGACCTACAAATAACCTGTATGTAAGCGGTACAGATTATTATGCAATGGTACGAACCAAAGATGCAATTGCCTTTGCAAGCGGTATTGACAAGGTTGAGGCTTATCGTCCGGAAACATTGTTCTCGGATGCTATAAAAGGCTTAAACACCTTTGGCGCAAAGGTAGTACGACCAAAAGAACTTTACGCTATGAGAGTTAAGAAATAAGGAGGAGGGATATAAATGGCAGCAACAGCTATAACACCAACAGCTTTAACAGGCTTTAACAAAGCGGCGGCACTTCCTGCAACTGCGGCAGTGGCGGCTAATGAGGGCGCATTAATTGCTTTTAGCAAGGCAGACCAAAAGGGGCTTATAATCCTTGAAAACTCGGACGCTACCGATACGGCAACGGCTATAATAACAAAGGGTGATGCCTTGCAGGGAACAACTGATTTATCAATCACGATTCAGCCAAGCGCAACAGCAGTTGTCGCAATCGAGAGCATGAAGTACAAATACATGACAGGTGCAACCACTAAAGGCAAGGTATTGGTAAAAGATACCGACACAACGGCAACAACACTAAAGGTAGCGGCAGTATATTTGCCGTAAACATTGGGGGCTTAAATGCCCCCTTTAATTTTTAGGAGGCTATATGAAAGTATTAATTGCAATGCCAACAGCGAGATATATTGAAACACATACTTTTCTTTCGGTATATAATCTTGAAAGACCAAAAGATGTAGAAACTCCATTTGTTGCAATAGAGGGATATAGCGTTGACACTTCAAGAAATATGATAGTGAAAGAGGCAATAGAACAAAAGGCAGATTATATCCTTTGGGTTGACAGCGACATGATACTTCCCGAAGATGCTCTGATAAGACTATTGTCGCACAACAAAGACATTGTAACAGGTGCGTATGCGTTTAAAGATATAAAATCACAAGACTTAATAGCTTTTAAGATTGGTGGAGGTCAAATGGAATTTTCATCAATTAATGGCTTAACGGAAGTTGGCGCAATAGGCTTTGGGTGTTGTTTAACCAAAACAGAAATATTTGATAAGATAGAATTCCCGTACTTTGTATTTGGTGAGGATTTTGGCGAAGATATTTACTTTTGCAAGAAAGCACGGGCGGCAGGGTTTAAGATATATATAGACCCTGATGTAAAATGTGGACACATCGGAAAGATTAATTTTCAGGTGAGGTGATTTCTAATGACTTATGAAGAAGCAATAGATACTGCGTTGTTGTTGATTGACAGCGAAGCAGACGACTTTGACGAGGGCTTATACCCGTTTTATGCTGACACGGCACAAAAGATGATTGCTATGCACGGAAAGCATATTAAGAAAATACATACCATAACGAAAACAACGGAAGCAGAAGAAGAATATATTTTAACTGACTTGATAACCGATTTTTATAAGCTTGTATCTATTAGAGAACGAGGGAAAATTGATGCGGTTGAGTATTACGAACATGAAGAAGATAATAAATTTACCGTTGCTATAACAGGCATAGGTACATTTGATTTATACTATTATGCTATGCCCACAACGATAGACAGTACCACTCTTGACATTTATGAATTTGAAGTGCCAATCGAAACGCACAATGCAATACCGTACTACATAGGTTATGCGTTGGCTAAAACAGATGATGTAGCAGTATCACAAATGCTGTTTAACGAGTGGAACAAATACATGAGCATATTTGCAGACGAGCCAAAAGTGGTACAGAGAAAAATAATAGACAGATACCCATTAAAGAACAGTACAGGGTGGTGATTACATGGCTATAAAATACATAGACCAACCTTTGCCGAGAATTGAGAAAGTGCCTTTTTCCGTTAATTCATGGCGTGGACTAAACAGGATAACAGGTACACAGGTAATGGGTGATATGGCAGAAGCATATAACATGAGCAGTGATAATGTACCATTCGCATCGCCAAGACAATCAAGGGAAGTTATAAGCACAGTAACTAATCCGCAAAACCTATTCAGCGCAGGGGATAAGTTGGGGTATATAGCAAACGGTAATCTGTATTATGACGGTGAAGTTGTCAAAGATAGCGATGATAATGATGCTTTGGTGGGCGAAACATCTTCAATAGTTGACTTTAACGGCAATGTGGTTATGTATCCGTCTAATGCTGTTTATGATTATGTGGACAACGAATTTGAGGAAATAACAAACACGTTATCCAAAACAGACAAATATTACAAACGTGACGGAACAGAGAGCACGGTAGAATCAACAGACTCAGTTGCGTTTCATTCGTATATAGAAACTGACCATGCCGCAATGTTTCATCTTGGAACTTTATCAACTCCGAATAACGAAACTGTTGTAATAAACGCTAGCAACCTTGCGGCACTTGATAGCAATGTCTATCGGAAATTGTTTATCGTGGCGTCAGGTACGGATGGGGTAATAGCACCGCGGCGCTACTATGATTACCATGTAAAGTCAATCGGAAATCCGTTTACCATTACTGGTGCGACATCATTGAAAATAATGGTGGGATATTATAACTCGCACGGTAACCCTGTTACAGAGCCGAAAGTTGCAGACCTTGCCAACGCTACATTCTGGGCTGTTATAAGCGGTTCGGAGGGGAGCGGATATCCCGCAACGGGAACAATACCTGTTATTCAATACGCAACAGTAGACAATAACAGGATATTTGCGGCACAGGGCAATAACATATATGCTTCAAGTCAAGGCGAGTATGACGATTGGACGGATTTTGTTGATACTTACGACAACCCCAACCCTTTAGGTTCGTATGCGGAAGAACTTGACACACCACAAGACATAACAGGAATTATTAAGTATAGGGGCAATGTGGTAATATTTAAGCCTGATTTGGTATATGAAAGTTATGGTAATAAACCACCGTACAGAATAATCGAAGTTGCAAAGACAGGGTGCATTGACGGGCGGTCTGTTGTAGAGGTTAATTCCGTCTTGTACTGGTTAGGGCGCAAGGGAATATACGCATACACAGGCGGTCAACCAACGATTATATCCGAACAGTTGGATAAAACCTTTGAAAGCGGTGTTGCAGGAACGGACGGCAGGAAGTATTACATATCCGCTTATGACGGTGAAAAATGGACGTTGTATGTGTACGATACATTTACAGGCTTATGGCATATAGAGGACGACACGCAGTTTATTGGTTTTGCAATGGCTGGCGGTGAAATGTACGGTCTTGCTAAAAGTGGTTCATTGTATAAGTTTAATTCGGGTACTGAACGTGTAAAGTGGGAGTTTGAAACACAGGCTTATACTTTTGGCATACCTAATACAAAAACATTATCAAAGATATATGTGAGGGTGCAAATGGCACCGTATACAGATTTAGATGTGTATATCAAAAAGGATAACAGTGATTTTGAGCGGAGAGCAACTTATCACGCAAACGAATATACCGTATTTGACTTCAAAGCAAAGGTAAAGAAATTCGACAGCTTAACGCTAAAATTCAAAGGCATTGGCGATGTAAGGATATTGGACGTACATGGCGATGTTATACTTGGCACAGCAAAGCATAAAAAAGGCGATTTAAGCGTATTTAGGAGGTAATGTATATGGAAGATTTACAAAGGCAAATAGATGCGTTACGCAACGAAATAGAGCGGTTAAAGAAGTATTACGATGACTTATTATTAAACCTTGACAGCGATAATATTGTTGAGATTGATTTTGGTAGAACAAGGTTAAAAAATCCGACTGAGTTGGCTCGAAAAATGTTTAGCTGGTAAGATGAAAGCAGGTGAGTAAAAATGTTAGAACAAGCTACTATAAGGGAAAGAATAAAATCAATTAATGTTACGTTTAACGAATATGGCATAATAGAGAACATTAGCGATGAAAACCTAACATTAGAACAGGAAGAGTGCATATCGATTTATCCGTTGTTTCCGGAGGTTTATCATACCACAACAAAGGCGATAACATTAACTGAGGGTAGTGATGAGGTGGAGTTTACAGCATCAGATGATGCTTTCGTGGGCTATGGCTCAACAATATCGGGTGATGGCATACCTGATGGTACTACTTTTGAGGATTGGTTAATCCCTATACCACCGAATACAGACACTAAATTTAAAATGTCTAATGAGGCGACAAAATCAGGACTTAAAATTGCAACCTTTGTCAATACATTTGTTTCTCCCAATTATGAATTAAGGATATACTTGCAGGCGCAAAATAAAAGCAGTGGTTTTTTTGATGTGGGGGTTGCTTCAAAATTTACAATTCCGGTTGAATTTATGGTCGAGGGCGATTTGCGTATAGGTTTTGAGATAAAAGACGGTGACAAGTACATACGTTTTGAGCCGTTTAAGATAACTATTAAAGATTTTGTACGGCTAACACAGGGTGTAGGCAAGGTGGATTACAC
>JAAZFB010000207.1 GCA_012511915.1 Clostridiaceae bacterium | reverse complement strand
GCTTTACAAAAAATATGATTTAGACCAAAAGGAAGTTGATTTTATCGAATCAATGATTAGACCTATGGATTTAGACGGAGGTGACATTAGTGGCAACTGAATTTTTTGCACAGCGACCCGAAGTCACACCAACCATTTATGTGTATGAGCTGATAGGAGTATCCTCACATGAAGGCTATATGAAAATTGGCTACACAGAACGTGATGTTCAGACGCGACTTAAAGAGCAACTGCACACTTCTGCTGTACCATACAGAATCCTCTATCAAGAAAGTGCGATGCGTGAAGATGGTTCTGTTTTTATTGATACTGACCTCCACCGCATCCTAGAGCGCCGAGGATTTAAGCAGCTATTTGCGTCTGAAGATAAGAACGAATGGTACAACAGTTCTCTTGACGATGTTAAAGCAGCTATTATTGAACTTAAGACAGGAAGAATCACCTCTGATAGACGGACAGCATCATTCCGGATGCGTCCAGAACAACAAACAGCTGTAAAGCGTACTGTTGAACACTTTACAAAAGCAAAATATGATGAGCCAGATAGGGCGCCAAAATTTCTCTGGAACGCTAAGATGCGTTTCGGTAAAACATTTGCTTCCTACCAGCTGGCCAAAAAAATGGGATTTAAACGGATATTAGTACTCACCTTTAAGCCCGCTGTTGAATCCGCCTGGAGCGAAGATTTGCTTTCTCATATTGATTTTGAAGGGTGGCAATTCGTTTCAAATAAGGATGCCAATAATAACAAAGTAAACATTGATCAAGCTTATGCGAATTGTGATAAAAAGAAACCTATCGTTGTATTTGGCTCTTTCCAAGACTTATTGGGAACTAATGAATATGGTGGAATTAAGGCAAAAAATGAGTTTATTCATACAGGCATTTGGGATTTGGTTGTTTTTGATGAATACCACTTTGGCGCTTGGCGTGAAAACGCCAGAAAGTTATTCGAGAATATTGATGAAGAAGAAGCTGTTGACTTCGATTTAGAGAAATACAAACAGGATGAAGCTGATAACGCTTATAACGAAACTTTCCTACCCATAACTGCCAGTCATTATTTATTTCTTTCTGGCACTCCTTTCTGCGCTATTAATAGTGGTGAATTCATAGAGGATCAAATCTACAACTGGACATATTCTGACGAACAGCGGGCAAAAGAAAGTTGGAAAGGTGCTAACAACCCTTATTTACCGTTGCCAAGAATGGTTATGCTAACTTATCGGATACCAGATAGTATTCGCCAAATTGCTATACAAGGCGAGTTTGATGAATTCGACTTAAATGTGTTTTTCTCGGCTAAAGACAAAGGCAAAGAGGCCAAATTCACCTATGAAAACGAAGTGCAAAAATGGCTTGACCTAATCCGCGGTTCTTACCTCCCTTCAAATATAGATGATATGAAATTAGGCCAGGATAGACGACCACCCATGCCCTTTTCTGATGCGCGACTCTTGAATGTTTTAAGTCACACATTATGGTTTTTACCTAACGTTGCATCCTGCGAAGCCATGTATAACCTAATGATGCAAAAACAAAATGGATATTATAATCAGAAGTACAAAATCTTAGTCAGTGCTGGGCCAGCCGCTGGGATTGGCCTTGATGCTCTCTTTCCCGTTCAGCACGCTATGGGAAACCCTCTAGAAACAAATACTATTACTCTCACCTGTGGCAAACTTACAACAGGCGTTACAGTAAGGCCTTGGACAGGTATTTTCATGTTGCGTAATCTTAAAAGCCCCGAGACTTATTTCCAAGCGGCTTTTCGAGTGCAATCACCCTGGGTCGTCAAAGACGAAGAGGGCAAAGACACCGTTATGAAAGAGGAATGCTATATTTTTGACTTTGCCCTGGACAGAGCACTACGTCAGATCTCAGACTACTCCTGTCGTCTACATGTAGAGGAAAGCAATCCAGAAACAAAGGTCGCGGAATTCATAAATTTCTTACCTGTGTTGGCATACGATGGCAGCACTATGAGGCAGATTAATGCACAGGATGTTCTCGATATTGCGATGGCTGGTACATCGGCCACTTTATTAGCAAAGCGCTGGGAATCTGCTTTACTGGTTAATGTTGATAATGACACACTGCAGCGCTTGATGAATAATAAGGATGCTCTTGATGCTCTTATGAGCATTGAAGGCTTCCGCTCTTTGAACCAGGATATTGAGACTATAATTAACAAATCTGAGGCTGTAAAGAAGGCCAAGAAAGATTCGAAAAAGCTGACAACAAAAGAAAAAAGAGAACTTACAGAAGAGGAAAAAGAATATAAATCTTTGCGTAAAAAGATCCAAGATAAGTTAATCAAATTTGCTACACGAGTTCCAATATTTATGTACCTTACTGATTACCGTGAACGTTCATTAAGAGATGTGATTACACAACTCGAACCTGATTTATTCAAAAAAGTTACAGGTCTTGATGTAAAGGACTTTGAGCTCCTATGCAGTCTTGGAGTCTTTAATGCTAGTCTCATGAACGATGCTATATTCAAATTTAAGCGCTATGAGGATAGCAGCTTATCTTATACTGGAATCGACAGGCATGAGGGTATGGACATTGGTGGCTGGGATACAATTATTAGGCGCGAAGAATATAATAAGCTTTTCTATAATCAACAATCATCAATGGTATCAGCAAGCGCTCCTACAGAAGAAGTAATTGAAGAGAGCGAACCAACACAACCTTTAGTTAAGCCATTGTATAAATCGGCTGTAACAAGAACTGCTTCAAATCAATTTGGAGCTAACACATCATTGCTTAAAGTAGCTGAGAAGCCAAGTCCCTACGTCCCGACCCCGATAACCAAGGATGTTGTTGAAGATTTTGTTGCGCCAGAAATTGCTGAAGGTGATGTTGTCCAACATAGGAATTTTGG
>JAAZFB010000206.1 GCA_012511915.1 Clostridiaceae bacterium | reverse complement strand
GTCGATGATGAACTGCATAAAGTCATATATGGCAATTTTGCCCTGTGGCATATCACCTTTTGAGATAGCATAAAAGCTGTAAAGCTGCTCAACTATGGGGAAATCCATTTGCAGAGTAGTTGCCATTTCAGCCGCAGTCATTTCCTGTGCCATCATCTGTTGCGGTATTTGCTGCATAGATGTAACAAGCTGCTGCGCCATATCAGATGGCATTAATTCGGCGTACTGCGGGTTTACCGCAACATTATTCTGAAGGAACTGCAAAAAATCCGTAAGAACAATTTTTTCCGGCGAAGTACTCGTTCCGACTTCCGGGTGATAAGCGAAATAGCTATTATACATCTGCGCAACCATTGAAGTTTCCATATCGGGAGCTTCCGCCATTTCGTCATATGTCATTTCCCGGCCAAGTGTTGTAGAATATGCGTTAACCGTATCTATATCACCATTCTCTTCCCAATCCTGTGCAAGCGTTGCGATTTTATCCTCGTCGGCATTATCATATAGCACGACAATGTTGTTTTTCGGCGAGAATATCTTATTTATTTCGTAGTAATCCGACATTGTGTAAGCAATACCAACTTTGCCACGCAGGAAAAAAGCGCCGATAAAAAGAAGTACAAAAAACACCGGGATCGCTTTTCGCGCCCAAAAGCTAAACTTGCCGATAGCATCCATCTTGATATGAAAGGCGGGTTTTGCCGTCCTTTCAATAGCCTTGTCAAATATCAAAATCAAAGCGGTCAGCACGGTGAATATACAAATAAGACTGAGCAGAACGCCCTTGGCAAGAACAAGACCCATATCTGAACCTATTTTAAAGCTCATAAAGCACAGCGCAAGCATCCCGACAACTGTTGTTACAGAGCTGCTTGAAATGGAAGTAGCCGCACCTGCCAGAGCCATCTTCATAGCTTCAAACTTATCGGCTGTCTTTTCCTTTTCTTGCCGATAGCGGTTGAGCAGCATAATTGAATAGTCCATTGAAAGGACCAGCTGTAATACAGCGGAAATAGAGTTTGTCACTTCCGAGACATTCGGGAAAATGATATTTGTCCCCATGTTGATGACAATGGCAATGGCGATCGTGGCAAGAAACAGGAAAGGCTCAACCCAGGAACTGCACATTATAAAAAGAATTATCATCAAAATCACAAATGCAATTACAGCGAGCTTTGGTATGATATCCTTTGAACTGTTACCAAGAGCATCACCGGACATTGTGATGTCATAGCCTTTGAATTCATTCTTAATAGTGTCCGTAACCGCCTCAACAGCAGGAGTGTAGGCGTTGACGGAAAGATTGACAGTATAGAGTGTATATGAGTCCTGGTTGTATAAGTCACTGTCCGGCTCATAGGAAACGCTCCGCACGTACGGTATCTCTTCCAGCTCGCTTCGTATTGCGAGTCTTTCAATATCGGACAAATGCTTGAACATGATATTAAAAGAGCTTCCCGCAGGGAATTCGTCCAGCATAATCTCTGTACCTTTTTTTGTGGATGAATCGTCCGGCAAATACTGTGTCATATCTGAATTTAGCTTGACCTTAGTCATCATCCATATGCTTGCCACTGTAAATATGACAAAAAAAATGAGGATAACAATCCTCTTTTCAACAAGAATATTCGCGATTTTCTTCATATTATCGGTTGCCTCCAAGGAATTCTATTTATCACCTTACCCTTGACAACAGTGATTGTTTCTATATTATTAACACTGTGTT
>JAAZFB010000205.1 GCA_012511915.1 Clostridiaceae bacterium | reverse complement strand
TATTAATACTAAACGCTAATAAACACCGACTGTCTTTGCGGTCTTTTCCCCGCTCGACTTTCGATTATATCGGTTTAATAACAATGGTTATTCGCCCTCAAAATTCAAAACCCGAACAGAAAAAATCCTCGCAAATCTTAGTTGGTTTTTAATTAGTGTTTAGTATAATAACCTGTTTTCTTATATATGGGACTAATACTTCCGGTATTGTTATGCTTGAATCTGCGTTTTGGTAGTTTTCTAAAATGCAAGCGACTGTTCTTCCAACTGCCACACCACTACCGTTTAATGTATGCACGTATTCAGCTTTTGCACCTCGTTCTCTTTTAAAGCGGATACCTGCCCGGCGCGCCTGGAAATCTTCAAAGTTACTACAACTGCTTATTTCAACATATTTATTATAGCTTGGCATCCAAACCTCTATATCATAGGTCATTGCGCTTGAAAAACCCAAATCACCACTACACAGCCTGACCACTCTGTATGGTATACCAAGCAACCTTAATACCTTTTCAGCATCTTGTGTCAACAGCTCAAGCTCGTTATATGAATCTTCCGGACGGGTGAATTTTACAAGTTCAACTTTGTTAAATTGATGCTGGCGGATAAGCCCCCTTGTGTCTCTGCCTGCAGAGCCTGCCTCTGCACGGAAGCACGCTGAATATGCACAATATTTTAGTGGCAGCATATCCCCTTGCAGAATTTCATCACGGTGCATATTCGTAACCGGTACCTCTGCGGTTGGGATAAGAAAATAATCAGTACCCGTAATCTTAAATGCATCTTCTTCAAACTTGGGTAATTGACCGGTCCCTTGCATGGAGTTCCTATGCACCATAAAAGGGGGGAATACTTCTTTATATCCGTTTTGAGTATGAATATCTAAAAAGAAATTTACAATCGCACGCTCTAATGCTGCACCATCACCTTTATAAAAGGTAAATCGCGTGCCGGTTACTTTTGCTGCCGTTTCGCTATCCAAAATACCTAATTGTTCACCTAAGTCCCAGTGTGCTTTAGGTTCAAAATCAAACTGCCTGACAGTGCCTACTCTGCGGATTTCTTCGTTATCTTGGTCAGACGAGCCCTTTTTTACTAAAGCGTTTGGTATGTTTGGCAGGTTTAGCATTACCTTTTCGATTTGCTCATCCAATATACGAAGTTCACTGTCTGACACTTTAATTTTTTCGGACAATTCTTTCATCTCGATAAAAATTGGTGCTGTGTCTTTTCCCTCTTTTTTTAAGGCGGGAATACTTTTAGAAACGCTGTTTTGTTCAGCCTTAAGTCTTTCTGTCTCGGCAATAATGTTGCGCCTTTGTCTGTCAAGAATTAAAAAATCATCTAAATTGTATTTTCCGCCTCTTGTTGCAAGGGCATCAATTACTTTTTGCGGATCGTCCCTTAATAATTTGATGTTTAGCATTTTGTAATTCCCCTTTATGAAAATTTTTACTAGTGCCTTGGCACACCGGTCATTTTTTCATTAGGCAAGGCACTAATCTGTCGCATTAATTGTTTGGCATACTATTATTCGGCACCCACACTATATCCCTTTTTTCTTAGTTTATCCCTTAACCAATTATATAGCTTTATACCTTGTTCCGGCAAGACATCTGCATTTACATTTTGCAGGGTATTGCGACTTTTGGCATAATCACCTACATTAAAATACATTTCTGCCTCAAACAAAAACTCTGTGGTTTCATTTATAAACTGCATTTTTTTATTTTCTTCGTCAAAAGTTACCGATTCCTCTTCAAGCTGTCTGTTCTCTTCGTTAGCCTTCTTGAGCTCTCCTCTTAGCCGCTCGTTTTCTCTTATCAAATCTGTAACGCTTTTTTGGATTGTTTGATTAAACGCTTGTTGCTCATCCTTTTGGGACAAACTCTCACTCGTTGCAAGTCTCGATTGGGATAAAGCTGATATAAGTATCAACAACAAAGCGGCCGAAAATAATAATATGCTGTAAAACCAGACTATTTTTTTTTGCTTGCTCATGTGCGCTTCTCACCCCCAAATATATCCAATTATTAATATTTTGCCCTTATGGCACTTAAATCATTCACTTTACTTTTGTATATTACCTTAATAAGAAAAACTGCATACAAGCTACGCAACAGCTTCCATAATATGGATAAATAGTGTCATTTTTTTATTATATCTATCAATCGTTCGAAATCGTCATTATCGTAATAGAAAATTTCAATTTTTCCGCTATCGTTTTTCCCATGTTTAATCTTTACCTTTGCACTGAGCAAATGAC
>JAAZFB010000204.1 GCA_012511915.1 Clostridiaceae bacterium | reverse complement strand
TTATGAGCGGAATATATGAAAGACCTTTTGAAACCATTATTGTTGATATCGAAAAAGTACCTGATAAAAAGGAAAACCCCATATCAATCGGAAGGCATTTAGACGGCAACCGTATAGGTTTTGATGCCGGGGGTAGCGATATTAAGGTTTCCGCCGTAGTTAACGGTGAAGTTATTTACTCTGAAGAAATCGTTTGGCATCCAAAAATCAACAGCTCACCTGATTATCATTATAGGTATATAACAGATGCCATGAAAAAAGCAGCAGCACATATGAAAAGTGTAGATGCCATAGGGGTCAGTTCAGCTGGGGTCTATGTTAATAATAGGGCAATGGTTGCCTCACTGTTTATAAAAGTTCCTAATGAATTGTTCAATCAACGGATTAAAGACATTTATTTAAATGTTGCCAGGGATATAGGCAATGTTCCGATAGTTGTTGCAAATGATGGTGATGTTGCTGCACTATCCGGCTCGATGTATAAAAAACAAAACAACGTATTGGGCATAGCTATGGGCACCAGCGAGGCAGGTGGGTATATTGACCAAAACGGTAATATAACCGGTTTTCTTAATGAACTTGCTTTTGTGCCGGTTGATTATAGTAAAAATGCACCCACAGACGAGTGGTCTGGTGATATAGGTTGCGGAAGCTCGTACTTTTCGCAAGATGCGGTAATAAGGTTAGCACCAATAGCGGGCATTAAGCTAACGGATAAATTATCTCCTGCAGAAAAGTTAAAAGAAGTACAATTCTTAGTAAAAAAAGACCAGGAAAATGCAAAACAGATTTTTGAAACAATAGGTGTTTATTTGGGTTATTCAATAGCGCATTATGCCAAAGTATATGATATAAAACTTCTCCAGCTTATGGGGCGTGTAACATCCGGATTAGGGGGAGACATTATCATTGAAAAGGCTAATACTGTTCTGAAAACTGAGTTCCCAAGCCTTGCCGAGAGGATAACATTGTATATGCCGGATGAATATGAACGCAGAGTTGGGCAATCTGTGGCTGCGGCAAGTTTGCCGGTTATTAAATAACCGAGATTCAACAAAAAAAGGAGAATCAAATTGGAAATATATATACCCAAGGATATCAATAAAGACCAAGCACTCTTATCCGTTACCCATCTAGCGGTGGCGGCGCATCAGGATGATATAGAGATAATGGCGTATGACGGTATTATAAAATGTTTTGGCAAAGCTGATAAAAACTTTGCAGGTGTTGTGGTTACAGATGGAGGAGGAAGCTCCAGAAGCGGAATTTACGCTGATTATACTGACGAGCAGATGAAGTTGATTCGAAAAATCGAACAAAGAAAAGCCGCAGTGATTGGCGATTACAACGCACAATTTTTCTTGGATTATAAAAGCAGTGATGCAAAAAACCCAACTAACGTAGATATAATAGCCGATTTAAAAGAAATATTGCAAAAGACACAACCGGATTATATTTATACACACAACTTAGCAGATAAACATGATACCCATGTGGGCGTCGCAATAAAGCTTATAAGGGCACTGCGAGAACTTGATTATCAACCAAAAGGGTTATATGGGTGTGAGGTTTGGAGAAATCTTGATTGGATGATGGATAATGATAAGGTTAAGTTCGATGTGACAGGGCATGGTAATCTTGAAGCCGCTTTACTTGGTGTATTTGATTCGCAAATTGCAGGCGGTAAGAGATATGACCTTGCAACCGCAGGCAGAAGAATTGCAAATGCAACATACAGCGAATCACACAACGTGGATACTGCAACATCCTTAATGTTTGCAATGGATTTAACTCCGCTTACTGCGGACAAAAACCTAGAAATAAAAGAATTCGTTCTATCACACATTAATAATTTTGCAAATGATGTGAATAATAAATTGGAGGGTTTAATATGAAGATAATATTATGTAAAAATTATTATGAGGTATCTCTGCAGGCGGCAAATATAGTTGCACAACAAATAAAAAACAAACCGCAAAGTGTTTTGGGGTTGCCAACCGGCTCGACACCTTTAGGATTGTATAAGTCACTTATAAAAATGAATAAAGAAAATACGCTTGATTTTTCCGGCGTTATAACTTTTAATTTGGACGAATACTACCCCATTAGCAGAGATAACGCACAAAGCTATTACTACTTTATGCATGACAATTTATTTAACCACATAAACATAAATAAACAAAATGTTCATATATTAAACGGAGAAGCTACAGACCCGCAAGAGGAATGTACAAACTATGAGTCAGCCATTGAAAAAGCCGGCGGCATTGATTTGCAGGTTCTTGGAATAGGTCAAAATGGTCATATTGGTTTTAACGAACCCGGTAATACGTTAAAAAGCACAACCAATTTAACCGATTTGACGCCTAATACGATAGACGTTAATTCGAGGTTTTTCGAAAAAATTGAGGACGTTCCGAAAAAGTCCCTTACCATGGGAATAGGCTCAATAATGAAATCAAAAAAAATAATACTATTAGCAAGCGGGGTTGAAAAGGCAAATGCAATTTCAGAACTGCTAAAAGGGGACATTACAACAGCTAACCCCTCAACATTACTTAATGCACATCGAGACGTTACTATAATAGTGGATAACGCTGCGATGGAAGGTTAATACTAATCTCCAATTTATATTTGACTTATAATATGATATTAGTATAAGATCGAAAGGGTGGGTGTTGAATAGTTTTATACTAAATTCAATCAAATATAGTGTTATATTTGCGAGATGATTTTTTGCTGAGCAAGGCATGGGTTCTTTTGAATGCTTTTTGCATTCAAAACGGTTTCATAACGATGCTCAGTGGAAAATCAGCCGAAAAGATTGCGCTATATTTGATTGAATTTAGTATTAGGCAGAATTAGTATAACATTCTGAGTCATCCAATTATTCAAAACCCCACAGGGTAGGGTTGTGTTTGAATTTATTATTAAGAACAAAAAATCCTTCAGTACCGCGGCTGTAATAGTGGCAGCCGGAAATAGCTCACGCATGAATTATCAGGATAAACAGTTTATTGATATTTTAGGCAAACCCGTTTTGGCACATACTCTGACGGCGTTCCAAAAGGCACCTTCAATAGACGGTATTTTTGTTGTTTCACGCGAGCAGGATATTCTTATTGTTTCTGATATAATAAAGGCATTTAATATAACAAAGGCTGTCAGTGTTGCTCCGGGAGGGGAAACGAGGACGGAATCGGTAAAAAGCGGCATAAATGCTGTTGGTGATTATGATTATATTGCAATTCATGACGGAGCGCGGCCATGTGTTTTGCCCGAACATATAGACAATGTGGTTGATGCGGCAGTTCGCACCGGCGCTGCCGCGCTCGGATGCCCTGCTTGCGACACCTTAAAGTCTGTTGATGCCCATTTAAACATTATTGGAACTGTTGAGAGGAAGGGTATTTGGCAAATTCAAACACCTCAGGTCTTTAAGAGTGAAATAATAAAAAAAGCATATGAGTATGCGCAAAAGAATGATTTAACGGCAACGGATGATTGTGGGTTGGTTGAACTTATAGGGGTAAGCATAACGGTGGTAGAGGGTACTGCCTCAAACGTCAAGTTAACCCGACAGGAAGATTTAAGCCTTATTTGTAGTATTTTAGCGCAAAATCAAGAAACATCATAAGTTTGAATTAATTCAAACTTATATGTGAGAGGTATAATTATGAGGGCCGGAATAGGATATGATGTTCATAAACTGATAAAAGGGCGTCGACTCGTAATAGGCGGTGTTGAAATACCTTATAATAAAGGCCTTGCGGGTCATTCGGACGCCGATGTGTTGACTCATGCGATTTCAGACTCTATTTTGGGTGCTGCATCACTTGGGGATATTGGCTTGCATTTTCCCGACACAGATGGAGAATATAAAAATATATCAAGCATAATACTGCTTGGCAAGGTATGCCAACTAATCAAAACAAAAGGCTTTGCAGTTATAAATATTGATTGTGTTGTAGTTGCACAAGTGCCTAAAATATCGCCGTTTGTAATGCAAATAAGGCAGACTCTTGCAACTACTATGGGCATTGATGTTGATAATGTCTCGGTTAAGGCGACTACAACAGAAGGGCTTGGTTTTGAAGGCAAGGGTAAAGGTATTTCCGCCTTTGCGATTTGTATGTTGAATAAAAAAGATTAGATAGAGGAGGTATAAAAAAATTTATGTATCAAAGTGAGAATTATTCCACACAGTATCAGATTGATACGCGCCTTGCGTTGAATGCCTATTTAGTCAAGGTGTTTGGCACTATGTTCGCCGGCTTGGCAATTACCGCAATTGTCGCTTTTTATTTTGCCGCAAGTAATTTAGTGTATACACTCGGAAATGCTGTATTCGTCATTATGATAGCTCAGCTTGTGCTTGTGTTAGCCCTGACTGCATCAATCAACAAACTAAGTTATCGCGTTGCGTTGGGGTTATTTATGCTGTATTCGTTATTAAACGGCATAACAATGGCTTTTATTTTTGTTGTTTATGATATTGGCACTATCGGTACTGCTTTTACCGTAACGGCGCTTACCTTTGGGATTATGGCCGTTTACGGATCTTTAACAAAATCGGATTTAACGGCATTTGGCAGCCTTGCACGGATGCTTTTAATCGGTGGTCTGATAGTTATGCTTATAAATATGTTTATGGGTAGCCCCGCAATAGATTACTTTATTTCTGTTGTACTTTTGTTTGTGTTTGTTGGGCTTGTTGCGTATGATACACAAAAGTTGAAGGGCTTTTTCTATGCAACACAAAATGATATTCCAACTCAACAAAAAGTTGGTGTCATTGGTGCACTTTCACTTTATTTAGACTTTATTAATATTTTCCTGCGACTACTAAGAATTTTCGGCAGATCAAAAAGATAACGGGGTATTGATTATCAATACCCCGTTTGCCTATTAATAATATTATTGTTAATTAATAAAAGGCGCCATGTTCTGCATGAAAATAGTATAAATTACCTAAGCAAAGGGAATTTATTTGTTATTTGCAAAACATTCGCTACAAAGAACCGGGCGATCGTTTCTCGGTTTGAACGGAACGACAGCTTCTTTGCCGCAATTTGCACAGACGGTTGTGTGCATTTGTCTGGAGGCCTTAATAGCCTCTTTTCTTGTAACTCTGCAATCGCCACATCTGCTTGGCTCGTTCTGAAAGCCCTTTTCAGCGTAAAATTCTTGCTCGCCGGCGGTGAAAGTAAATTCGCCACCGCAGTCTTTGCAGACTAAAGTTTTGTCTTCGTACATTTTCCAACCTCACTTTTAAATATTTCTTTGCCACGACCGGATTTGCACCGATTCCCCTGCTTAACTCAGATACTCTACTCGCATGAGCTACGTGGGCTATATATTTTACCGATTCTCATTAATATTAAGTGTCATTGGGTTTGCCAAGTTTTCTTTTAATGCGTTGGAGAGCATTATCCACTGATTTAATCCGTCTGTTAAGCTTAATAGAAATATCATTATATGAGTATCCTGTCAAGTATAAGGATAATACACTTTTTTCAAAAAGGCTAAGTTCGTTTGTTATCTTTTTAGTTATCGACGACATTTGCTCTTTGATAAGCAATATTGCTTCGGGGTTATCGTCAGGGTTTTCCGATATCGCCTCTGCCAACATTCGTTTTGAACCCTTTTCATCTAAAGGTTGATTAAGTGATACAAAAGTATTGAGAGGCAAATGCTTGTTTCGGGCTGCAGTCTTTATTGCGGTTAGAATTTGCCGTGTTATGCAAAGCGAAGCAAAAGAGCTGAACACACTTTGTTGCGATTTGTTAAAATCCTTAATAGCCTTAAAAAGGCCAATCATCCCTTCTTGTATTACATCATCATTATCCGCACCGGCTAAATAATATTTTCTTGCCTTTGCGCGTACGAGGTTTTTGTATCTTGAAATCAATTCGTCAAGAGCATATGTATTATCAGTTGTTGCCAAGACAACAAGTTTCTCATCTGGCAGCGATTTGCAGTAGCCATTCGAAACAGAACCGTACCGATTATTATGCAACTTATAGCCACCTTTCAAAAGGCGTTTACAGCATGCATACCTATTATAAGTATTTTGTGAGTATTTGTCAAGAAAAATATTTGCATATATTAGATTTTTGTGGTATACTACTAAAAGGCGGTGGGATATTTTGGATGGTATCTTATATTTAGCGGCAGTTTTTTGCTCTTTTCTTCCCCTTATATCAATTTTCGTGCTTACACCATATATTTCGCGAAAAGGAACTTGTTTTGGCATCTTATTAATGGAAGATGCGCAAAAATCATTTCGTATAAAAAGGATTAAGTATGGTTACTCGTTATTGGTAAGCATAATCGGCATACTATTTACTTATTTGTGCTTTGTGTTACCCATTAAAAACATATTGTGGTTAGCTTTGATAAGTTATTGCACTGTTTGTATTATGTTTTATTTGGTGTGCAACAGCATTGTAAATAATATTGTACTTACTCATAATTGGGAAAACATGCAAAAGGAAATAAATGTACACCATATTCCCCTGCCAAATAAAAAGGGTACTGTTTCGACTTGGTGGTATTTAACATATCTGTTTCCGCTTGGTTTTATATGGTATATAAGCTATAACATCTCTACCGGCTATGTATTTGCACTTCCCTTAACATCAACTGCAGTTGGGGTTATTATATTTCTTGTACATCTGTTTGTAAAAAACTCAATCCATTATGCAAACAAAAAAACTCTTAAAAAATCAATAGAGGAAAATACCAAGTTTAGAAAGATTTGGTCTTCTTTTATATTTTTTGTAGGGCTAGTTATGCAAGCTTTGCTTATTATAATGCAAATGGGTTTTTTGGGTATAATCGGGAATCAACTATTAATAACCGCCTCGCCGTTTGTTACAACTATTTTAATAACAAGTGTTTCGGTTTATATTGCAATAAGAAGCAATGCTGATTGAATTTAGTATCAAGTTTCAAAAAACTGCAAATGTAATAGTAATTCACGATTATGGTTATATATTTAATTTAATTGGTATTAAGTGGCAGAAACGACATTTTTATCCCAAGCATTTACCACATTAATACTAAACCTCAATTAAAATAACAAAAGCCTATAACCCTTATGGTTACAAGCTTTATATGTGGTACGCCATTGCGGGCTCGAACCGCAGACCTACTGATTAAGAGTCAGTTGCTCTACCAACTGAGCTAATGGCGCCAATACAACAGGGATTATTATATAATACTTGGCGCCGGTTGTCAACGAAATTTTTCAAGTTTCCCAACTATTTTTATGCTATTTTTATATGATATTGAATAATAGCGGAAAGGAATTATTTTATACTAATCCTCGATTAAAAGACAACTATAAAAACTTATTTTATTATCACATCGCTTAACTTTCTTTTCGGTACGTGTATAACAGCTTTTTCATCTTTATAATACTTTATATCCCCGATAAATTCTTCTGCTACCGGCTGCTCTGCAGGAAACCCCAGTGCAACTACGGATTCAATTGAAAGGTTTTCACTTATTTTTAGTATATCTCTCAAGCGGTCCTGTTTTGCCGAGCCAATCCAGCATGAGCCAATGCCTTTACTGAGCGCGGCGTATATTATAGTCATTACTGCGGCGCCGACATCGTATTCAAAATTGCTTTCGCGGATGGTGGTATCCGCCAACACAACTATATATGCTTTGGGGCGTTCGTTTTCGCCGGGGGTACCCTTACCGTGCAAATATCCTGCCCAAGAAGTACAATCGAATACCTTACCAAGTAATTGTTCATTTTGAACAATAATATACTTTACCGGCTGTAAGTTAGAGCCCGTAGGGGCAAATCGTGCACAGTCAACAAT
>JAAZFB010000203.1 GCA_012511915.1 Clostridiaceae bacterium | reverse complement strand
TTCTCTTGTTGTCATTGTGATTTTTCAAATCATTAAAAACATCTGTCTTTTCATTATATAATGCGGAAGATGGTTTTAATTCACTCACTTTATTAATTTGATTAATTGAGTAATCTATTGACACTGATTCAATCTCAAACAATCCTGCACCGTGCGTTAGCCTGATAATTACTTCATCGGCATTTGGATCAGTAACTGTTAAATCTATTGGCACTAAGAACTCTTCCATTAAATCTCGACCTGCCTTGAGATTACCCTGTTCAATCCATTGTTTACCGTCCCAGACTTCAACATTTAAAGTTATTACTTTCATGAAGTCTTCAAATCTATTCTCTATCGGTGATAGGCCTAATATTTTTTCCATCCACCAAAAATCAGTTTTTGCATCAATCTTATCCAAGTAATATTTCCCAAGTATTGTAGTAAAATATGACTTTTGAACAGAAATCATAAACTTCCCAGCTTCTGTTTCGCTTGATGGTTTATTAAATTTCACTTCATATTTTGTCATAAAATCTTTTGTATTCAATTGTCTGTAATCACTGCCTATTAATATTCCATCAGTTATTACTTCATATAACACATCATCACCGGTAACTGTTTCTACCATACTTAATGGATACTGTTTATCCGAAATTGTATGAGGATTACCAAATATGTCGGACTTCACATACTCTACATCTGAAGCCTTTGGATAATCAACTGCATAAAGGCTAAATCCGTTAACAAAGGATTTTTCATCAAGCTCCTCAGCAATTCTGACTTTATATATTCCATCAACTGAATTAAGCTGTCTTAAGGTCCCATAGGATGTTGTTTCCAACGCTTTGCTAATAGTAAACGGTATAGATTCATGTTCAAAGTGATAATTAGCTCCATCATACGAGTATACAAATGGACAACTTGGTTCTTTAGTCCATTGAGCATATAATGTATGGTTACCAGATGTAGTAACTATATCAGTTGACTCTTTTTTGGTTCCTCCGGTTTGAGCAGTAAACCAGCCATCAAAATCATGATCACTTCTACTTACAGTAGCCAATGTGCCGTAAGTACTACCAAAGGTTACCGTCTTAGTTCTTGGGCTAGGTGTGCCTCCTCCATTGCTGTTAAAGGTTACCGTATAGGTATTTGCAGTCCAATGAGCGTATAATGGAGCATCTGAATTAACTACTGTATCTGAGCTAATTTTACTTCCACCGGTTTGTTGTGTATACCAACCATCTAATGTATATCCCGTTCTTGTTAATTCAGGTAAAGCTCCATATTCACTTCCATGAGTTAATGTTTTAGTAGAATAATCCGAGCTACCATCATTACGATAAAATCTTACCACATGATTTTGAATCCATTGTGCATATAAGTTTTGATTTACAAACAATGAGTAAATATCTGTTGGTACAACTTTCTCGCCGGTACCTGCAGCAGTTGTATTCCATTCTACAAATTGGTACCCGGGTCTGGTAGGTGTAGTCATTATTGTAGAATAAGCATCACCATAATGAATTCCCTTTATTGTATTATCTGATGTACCATCATTTTTATAAAATGTTACATAATATTGAGCCGGCCCCCAATTTGCCATAACGGTAAAGTCTTCATTCGGCATATATG
>JAAZFB010000019.1 GCA_012511915.1 Clostridiaceae bacterium | reverse complement strand
GCAATAACCTCTTCCATAAAATCTCTCGGTATAAAGTCCCAATAAACATATTGAGCATCTTTGAATTTACCAATTGCTAAAAATGGGCGTGTAGCCTCTGCAGCCTTGGTAGCAATATCGCCAAACCAATCATTAAGGGATTCAGCCGCCTCTTTTATAGGAAGTATCATTTCCGTGTATTTTTGCAAGGCTTCCGTTATGGGCAGCATCATTTCTTGATATTTCTGCGTCGCTTCCGCAAGAGCGCTACCAAAAGTAGAGAAATCCGGCAAATTCAAATTTTTTAATGGGCTGTGATTACTCATTTGCCCACCAACTTCTGCAAGTTATCCGCAATTTTGGCTTCCAGTTCATGAGCCTCTGTATTCAAACCAGTGAGTGCTGCGTTCAAATCCAGCATCTCAGCCTTGAACTCTTCCTTTGTCATGCCGTCATCTTCAATCACCTCGCCGACATATCTGCCGGGGTTGAGCGAATAATCCTGATCTTTGATTCCATCCTCGCCTTCGATTTTTGCAGCTTTACATAAACCTACCACATCAACATATTTACCATCAGGGAAACGCTCTGTGAGCCAGTCTATATTATCCTGCCAGTAGCTTTTCGGTGGTATGTCCTCGTCGTCGGAGGTCTCCGGCGCTGACGACAGCTGATCGTGGTATTCCTGCAGCAGCTCTTCATATTCTTCGGTTTTACCTTCATATAGTCTTGAAATAATCGCAAGATTTTTTATCTGCTCATCGGAAAACTTGCGGTGAGCGCGGTCAATCTGCGTAAAGATGTTTCGGGCATCAATAAAGAGAATCTCATCCTTATTTTTCTTGGCATTATCAAAAAACCACAGTGTTGCCGGCAGTGTAACGCTGGTAAACATATTTGATGGTAATGTCACCATTTGGCTGATAATACCGCTTTCAATCAATTTAATACGTATATCTTTTTCACTGTGGCCAGCATCTGATGCAGAGTTAGCCATAACAAGAGCAGCCCGGCCGTTCTCATTTAAAGCCGTAGCAAATTGGTTTATCCAAAGATAGTTTGCATTGGGAACGTTTTCCTTTGCGTCCTTTTTCTTCTTTTTAGTCTTGTTTTGCGGCACACCATAGGTGTTAAATCGCGCTTGATTTTTCACTTGATCGAGTTCAACATCATCGACATTAAAAGGCGGATTCGCCATAACATAATCAAACTGACCAAAGCTGTCGTATGGGTCGCGGTAATAGGAATTTGCTTCAGTAATGGTGCCACGCACATTATTTAGCACTAGATTCATTTTTGCCAATTTTACGGTGGCGCCCGTTTTCTCCACACCGTATGCCCGGAGATTCATTTGCTTACCATTTTTTTTATGATGCTCAATATAATGGGCTGTTTGAACAAATATACGACCACTGCCGCAAGCAGGGTCGAGTATTTTCCCTTCGGTAGGTGCAAGTACCTCAACCATATATCGGACAACGGTTGACGGAGTAAAGAACTCTCCCCCACCTTGTCCTTCAGCAAGGGCAAATTTACTTAGAAAGTATTCATATATCTCACCAAATATATCAAGCTGTACGTTACTAGGTATATCCTTAAAGTTTTTAAGCAGTTTTGCAAGCACCAGCGGGTCATCCACGCTGTTAACATTGTAATACACATCCTTGGGAAGCGTGTCCTCAAGCTCCGCTGTATAATGCTCCAGTATCTCCATAGCAGCCTTAACTTTTCCGGACAAATCTTCGCTTTCTGGCAGATTTAAAAGGTAATCATATTTTGCTTCATCAGGGAGATAAAAGCCACATTTCTCAATAGCAATCTTATGTATCGGACGCTCCATGCGGGTACCTTTGTTTTTTTCATATTCTGCCTTTATATCTGTTTCAAATTTAGAATATTTTACTTCTGCAAAATGTAGAAAGATAAGGCCAAGAATAGGCTCAGCATACTCCGTAGATTTCAGGCCAGAATTAGCGCGAAGCTGATCAGCTGTAGCCCACAGGGTCTCCT
>JAAZFB010000202.1 GCA_012511915.1 Clostridiaceae bacterium | reverse complement strand
GCCTTCATCCGCATAAACCTTAACAAGTTCCCATCGAGGATTTTCTTGAATTTTCTTCGTGTAATAACTGACTTGAGCTTCAAAGGATGTGTATTGTTCATCACTATCAGTTGAAACACGCGCATATGCTGCTACCTGTACTTTTTTAGCAGCTGCTAGCGATAGTTTTGTGTCCTTGTGGATTTTTTGTGGGATAACTTCTATGTTCATGTTTTTCTCCTTTCATAGCTTTGGCCCCATTGATTCTTGCTTTTTCTTTCATTTCCTCTGTCCAGGATTCGGACCTCGATTTGAAGTTCCATTCCTTTACAACCGTTCTTCCGTCTTTAAAATGGAATTCCACCTTTTGATTAAAAAGTGCCACCAGAAAGTCGATTTTTTCTTTGAATTTGCCTTCGTTAAACTCTTTGAGCTCCAGCGCTTCAGTGGCCATTCGATATAGCTCGCTTTCCGGAATTTGCTGATTGTGGCATTGAATACCAACCGCATTTATCTTGTTACCGCATTGGTAGTAAACCTTGCCATTGGATTTTCTTCTTCGATAAGAGCCGTTGCAAGCTACGCACTTGATCATGTGGCTAAAGGGGTAGGTGTCTTTTTTTGTCGAAATCTTAAAGCGCACGCAATTCTTTGAAAGTCTCTTTTGCACTTCATCAAAATCCTCTCTTGAAACGATGGCAGGATGGTTACCATGAACTAAATATTGTGTCAATTCGCCTTTATTTTTCATCTTCTTTTTTGTCATGTGGTTTTGGCGGTATGTTTTTTGCAGAAGAAGGTCGCCGGTGTAATTTGAGTTTGTGAGAATCTGGCTTACGCTATTCACTCGATAAGAGCTACCATTAATCGTTTTATATCCATGTTTATTTAAATATCTCGCAAGCAAAAGTTCACCGTTCCCCTTTAAGTACAAAGCGAAGATGAGTTTTACCACCGCTGCTTCCGCGGGGATGATTCTCACTTTCCGATTCTTTATTTCATAGCCAAGTGCGCGGCTATAGGGAGGTTTGCCCTCCTGCATATCTTTTCGTATTTTCCACTTGATGTTTTCGCTCATTGATCTTGATTCTTCTTGAGCAAAACTAGCGTAGATCGATAGCATCAACTCTCCCTCATAGGAAAGGGTGTGAATGTTCTGCTCTTCAAAGAACACATCGATGCCAAGCTCCTTAAAAAGGCGGCAGGTTGTCAGGAGGTCAATCGTGTTCCGAGCAAATCTTGAAACCGACTTAACGAGTACCAAATCAAACTTGTGAACTTTGGCATCTTCCACCATCTTTTGAAACCCTGGCCGATTGGCTTTTGTCCCGGTGATTCCTTCGTCAGAATACACGCCAGCATATTCCCATTTAGAATTGCTTTTAATAACCTTAGTGTAGTGAGAGATTTGAAAAACTAGAGAGTGCATCATCGCCTCTTTATCAAGAGAAACACGAGCGTACGCACACACCCTTTTTCTTCGTTTTATTTTCTCAAGTGGTTCTATCTTTCGAATGTTCATTATTAATACAATCCTCCAACGACATATTCACTCTTAAGAGTGAAACTATCAAGTTATTGATCGAAAAATTGACCTCTTATTAAGGCCATATTTTTCTAATAGTTTTTGTTCTATTTTTATAAAGGATTCCTGATCGAGTTCTCCTTTTTTTAGCGACTCTTCAAAGATAGAAATTGAAACTAAATAAAGGTCAACGTTCTTCTTATATTCAGCGATGTTCATGTTGCGATTTATTCGCACAATCGCGACTGCAAAACTTGTTTTTCCTATATGAAACTACCGTGAATTCTTTCCCACAAAATTCGCAAATGCGTTTCACCGTTTTCATAGCTGTATATTTCTTGTGCCAATCAAAGCGGCATTGATCCGAGCAAAATCTTGGAGTGATTCCACCGCGCTTTTTAATTGGAATCTCAATCTCTAGGCCGCAGGTTTGGCAATGTCCGAAGGTTTCAATCTTTTTTTTGTTTTCCAAAAAGT
>JAAZFB010000201.1 GCA_012511915.1 Clostridiaceae bacterium | reverse complement strand
CTTTTACAAAGGGCATTTTGTATTCGTTGATTATCATTCAATCACCTTTTCAAATTCCTGTTTTTCACTTGGTCGTGATAAAACAGCTTCTTATTACGTTGATTATAACACAAAAACGCAAAGAGCTCAACGTCTCAATTTTAAACTTTACATGATTTAAAATGTGATTATAACCGCAAAACTTTCTATTAGACGATACTTTTGCGATTATAACCCTACAAACTATCATAAAACAGCGGATTATCTTTTATATACTTCCGAAATGATGCCCTGCTCGGCGCATATTTGCCCTTTACCCAGCCTAATAGAGTGGCAGGTGCTATGCCGTATTTTTCGGCAATTTTGGAATAGGATAACCCCGTCCTTTCTTTTTCGCTGTTAATTTTCGCAACATAATCGCTATTGATAAATACAATAAAATCATCACTGAGCAGCTCCAGCTCAATTCCCCAAATCTTAGCCGCCGCCGCGCAAAAGGCGGGAGGGCAAAAGTTAGCGCATTCTTCATACTGCAAAATGTTGTCACGGCTCACTCCAGTCAGCTCCGACAGCTCCGCAACGCTCATTTTGTTAAGCAGCCGATAATACTTCACTTTGCCGCCTACTTTTGACGTGTCAATCTTGTTAAGCTTGTCCACTATTTGCATATTTTTAATATTTAATTTTACGCTTAATTTCGGGATTATCCGGGTTGCCGTAACCTCTATACCGCATTTGACGCCATTGTAACAGCAGAGTCATTTATACCGTTTGCAATTTTTGAAAGTGTATTTCCGGTGCAAGCGGCAATAACTAATATATCCAACATCCCTTTAGGGCCAATTGGCTCTGCCTCGCTTATTGAATGTATTGTTTTTTTCCCTGTCAGCTCCTCAACCTGACATATAAGATCGGATGCTTTCCCAAAACGCGTATCGGTTGAATACACTATCTCGGACATAATCGGTGTAACATCTGCCCCCTGTGCTACAAGTTCAGACAACCAAGGTAAAACCTCAGGAATAGTGCAGAATGATCCGGTTAAGGCAAAACCAATTTTCAAACTGTTAAGATCCACCATTTACACCACCAATTCTTTCATTAGGTTTATAATGGTGTCTGCAATTATTCTCCCCGCAGTCACCGGTGCCACTTTACCCGGAATTGATAACGCCCAAATTGTTTTTATCCCAAGCAAGGATGCCGCTTTTATGTCAACCCCACCGGGTTTGCTTGCCAAATCGATAATAAGGCAGTCCTTAGATACCCGTTCGAGAATTTTTTTGTCGAAAATAGTTGAAGGGATTGTATTAAAAATTATGTCTTGCGCCGACACTATACTTTCGATGCTTGCAGTTTTAACAGCGTCATATCCAAATGTTTTTATCCATGCCAGGTCCGACTGTGTCCGCGCAGAAGCAGTAACAACAGCGCCCAAGCTTTTTAAAGTATGGCAAAGCAGTTTTCCGATTCGCCCATAGCCGGTTACCATACATCTGCTACCATGAATGGTAAATACAGTCTCTTCCATTGCTATTTTTAGTGCACCTTCAACCGTGGGTATTGCATTTAAAACTTTGAGTTCTTCCCTATCATAATAATCTAACATGTATACATTGTACTGCTGTGCGATCCCGGTTATTGCACTTGAAACATGGCCCGCAACAACTATTTGACTATTTTGTATTTGCTCAAAAAGCTCCGATATTAATAGTCTTTTTCCCGACATTGGCATATTGATTGTTTTATTATCAAGGCTGCATGGCAACGGCAATATTATAACATCGGCAAATTCCAACGCCTTATTTAAAATAGAGAATAATTTAACGGAGGGTTTAAGTTCCACTTCTTGCGGAAATCCGTATAGACCGACAGCATAACCATAATCGGAAAGAGTATTGGCAATTTCGACTTGACGCAAATCCCCGCCACAAACAAGAAATCTATTATTCAAATCAAACTAACCTCCGATATAAATGTTATAGTTTTATGCTATATATTATGATGACATAAAATGTAATGTGCAAGTATTGTAATGCTATTTTTATTAATACTAAACACTGATTAAAATAACAGCAAAAAACTTTGACTTTTTTCCGCCTTGCCTGACGAAAAAATTCAAAGTTCTTAAGTTGAGTATTAATATTTAGTTGAGTATTAGTATAAACAAAAAAGCGGCCGTTTGTGCCGCCGCAAGTTGTTTTATTATTCGTCGTCCGATATACTATATTCTTCATCGACCGCTTGTTCAAGAATTTTTTCAATTTCATCATACAATGCAACCTTTGCAAGCACAAGTTCGCTGATGAAAATCTGCTTAGCATTGCACAGCATTTTACGTTCGCTTGTCGAGAGTCCCTTTCCCCTTTCCCTTAGCATCAAAGACTTGACAACATCTAAAACATCTAGTATGTTGCCGGAACGAATTTTTAACATGTTCTCGCGATAACGCTTATTCCAGTTGTCGTTCACATCAGATTTTAAGCTTTTAAACATCGCCAATATTTCACAGCCCGTTGTTTTATCGATAATATATCTAATGCCAATCTCTTCACAGTTGTTTGTGGGAATCATCACTTTCATATCCCCAATAGGCATCTTCATTATATAATACGATTGTCTCTGTTTCAAAATCTTTCTCTCTTCAATTGCTTCAATAATTCCGGCACCGTGCATAGGATAGACAATTTTGTCACCTACATTAAACATTTGGTTACTACCCCCTTATACCCTAATTATACTACTTTTTGTTCTTTTTGTCAAAAACATTTAAAGTGCAAAATTATTCTCCGTGATTAAAAAATAAGACTTTTTTACTAATTCGCGTTAGAAGAATTTCATTAATTGCGAATTAGTATTACGCCAACAGCGTTGTTGACACGAATGTGTCAATATTTTAAATGAGGAATAGTATTATCAAATCTAGGAGGAATATTTCGGTAGTCTTGCGCGCAAAAAAGCCCGCTACCTATGTGTAGCAGGCTTTTTAAATTAGGAACAAAAATCTTGGTAATACTAATTCACATCAAATATAAAACCATAATCGTGAATTAGTAAATACTATTTTCCTTAGCACGGTCGCTAATTGCGACCGATATAGACAAACAAGTTTGTCTATATTTTAAATGATAAATAGTATAAATACTAAGCTTTAAGCCTTTTCTCTAAATCTTCCAGTTGTTTTATTAATTCAACAGGGAGTTTTTCGCCGTAGCTCTTATAATGCTTTCGAATTGATTCAACCTCTTTCAACCAAAGCTCTTTATCAACAAAAAGCAATTCATCCATTTGAGCGTTGCTTATATTAAGGCCTTCTAAATCAATTGCATCTTTGTCGGGCATATAGCCAATAGGTGTTTTTACCGCTTTGCCTTTGCCGGATACCCTTTGCGCAACCCATTTAAGAACACGGCTATTTTCGCCAAATCCGGGCCAAATGAACTTGCCCTGTTCATTTTTTCGGAACCAGTTTACATAAAAAATCTTAGGCAGTTTATCTGCAGTTGTTTTATCGCCAATCTCAAGCCAGTGCTTTAAATAATCGCCTACATGATAACCGATAAACGGAAGCATTGCAAACGGGTCACGGCGCACCTGTCCGATATTATCGGAAATTGTTGCGGCGGTGATTTCCGAACCCATAATTGAGCCCATAAATATGCCATGGTTCCAATCGAAACTCTCGTGCACCAATGGAACTGTATTTGGCCGTCTTCCTCCTATTAAAATTGCCGAGATCGGTACACCGCTGGGGTCTTCCCATTCAGGTGCTATTACCGGACATTGACTTGCGGGTACGGTAAATCTCGCATTCGGATGCGCTGCTTTTTCTGATGAAGAGGAAGCCCAGTCGTTGCCCTTCCAATCAATAAGATGATCCGGTGCATCGTCGCCTATACCTTCCCACCAAATATCTCCGTCATCTTTAAGTGCAGCATTGGTGAATATAGTATTTTTTTCAATACTGTGCATTGCATTGGGGTTAGAATCTAAAGACGTTCCCGGTGCAACACCGAAAAAGCCCGCCTCGGGATTTATCGCATAAAGCCTTCCGTCGGCACCAAATTTCATCCATGCTATATCATCGCCTATTGTTTCAACCTTCCACCCGGGTATTGTGGGTATCAGCATTGCAAGGTTTGTTTTGCCGCAAGCACTTGGGAATGCACCGGCTATATAAGTTTTATTCCCGTCCGGATCGGTAAGCCGTAAAATCAGCATATGCTCTGCCAACCATCCTTCGTCACGGGCTTGAACCGATGCTATACGCAGGGCAAAGCACTTTTTCCCTAGCAAAGCATTACCGCCGTAGCCCGAACCATATGACCATATTGTTCTCTCCTCCGGGAAATGACTGATATACTTCTGCTCCATCGGTGCGCAAGGCCATGCAACGTCCTGCTCGCCTTCTGCCAAAGGAGCGCCCACAGAATGAAGACATTTAACAAACTCACCATCGCTGCCAAGTACATCGAGTGCCGCTTTACCCATTCTGGTCATAATTCGCATGTTTATAACAACATATATACTGTCGGTGATTTCTATCCCAATCTTTGAAATGGGTGAGCCTATCGGCCCCATAGAAAAGGGTATTACATAAAGTGTCCTGCCCTTCATACAACCATCATATAGTTGCGACATGGTTTCTTTGAGTTCAACCGGATCAACCCAGTTGTTAGTAGGTCCCGCATCCTCCTGTTTTAAGGATGAAATATAAGTTCTATCCTCAACACGTGCAACATCCGAAGGATGGCTCCGAAATAATATACACCCCGGTCTTTTCTCGGGATTTAAGGGTGTTGCAGCCCCCGAATCAATCAACTCTTTTGTTAACCGATCATATTCCTCTTGCGAACCATCGCACCAATAAATGTTGTCCGGTTTACAAAGCCGTGCCACTTCCTGTACCCAATCGTTAGCTTTTTTGTTGTTGGAAATCATTAGAATTCTCCCTTCGCTTTTGCCATAAGAATAATTACCCATGTGGACTATTCAACAGACATAAATTTTTTATTTCCATGTTTCGTGAGTGTGCGTTTTTTTAAAAAAAGCAAAACATTCTTCCCTAATATATACTATATCCTAAAAAGGGTAAAAAAGTCAATAAAAAATTACACAAAAATAATCGCACAAAATGCGATTATTGTAGAAGGTCTGACAAAAACCAACAACTATGATACCATCCTTTTATACTATTCCTTATTTAAAATATTGACAAACTTTTTTTGTAATACTAAACACTAATTAAAAATCAACTAAGATTTGCGAGGATTTTTTCTGTTCGGGTTTTGAATTTTGAGGGCGAATAACCATTGTTATTTAACCGAAAAATTCGAAAGTCGAGCGGGGAAAAGACCGCAAAGACAGTCGGTTTTTATT
>JAAZFB010000200.1 GCA_012511915.1 Clostridiaceae bacterium | reverse complement strand
TAATTCAATAAGTAGTCCTATTAATATAAGTGATATTGCTAGCTTAACAAGCGAATATCAAGCTAAACGTATTAATCTTGTAGGTGTTGTTAAGAGTATTGATTCAAGTGGCCAAAACATGGTTATAACTGTTGGATTAAATGATATCACAGTTCGTTCTATATCTAATGATTCTACATATATTAATAATCATATTAAAACAGGCGAGGTTGGACAAAAAGTAACATTAAGTGGAATTCACGTTGACTGGTATAATGGAGCACAATTAAATCCTACCCTAGAATCACAAATCACTTTTACTGAGTTAACAGAATTAGAAAAAGCAAATATTGTAAAAGATATGTTAGAACAACCTTTAGAAATTAATAATCAAGATGGGCTTGATGTGCCAACTGAAGGCTCATATAATGCAACTATTGCTTGGAGTTCAGACTATCAAGATATTATTAATTCAACGACAGGAGTGGTTAAATTACCAATGGTTGATACTGTTGTAACGTTAACAGCAACAGTTACTGTTGGTGAAGCAGATGTTGTTAGATACTTTGAAATTACAGTTAAAGCAGTAGGTTCTGAAGTTGAGACAGTTGTTTATGAAACGGGGTTTGAATCAAGCGAAGGATTTACCGCTGACGACAAATACAATAATACAACCGTGAGTTACACAGGGCCTACAGGAAAACAATGGGGGACATACTACGGAACCCCATCTACCAACGCCATATTGTCTGGATCACAGTCAATGCAACTGAGATGGTATAAAAGTGCAGTAAGTAATCTTGGGTACACATTTACTAATTTTAATATGAAAGATGTGACTAAGATTGAGTTTTATGCAGCAGCACAAAGCGGCATTAATGTAAAGGTGGAAATTTCGAATGACGAAGGGGCCACCTGGAAAGGACCAGAAGTATTTACTTTAAGCACTACAAAAACCCAATACACATACAATGTTCCTGTTGAAAATAGTGTAGGAAATTTAAGAGTGAAATTTTCAATTGTTTTACCAACTACAAACCCAAGTGGCACTTCAAGTCTTAGAATAGATGATATAAAAATTTATTCAATGGTTGCAAACTATGTGATTAGATTTGCTGGGGAAGGAATAAATGAGGAAGATATTTTCGTCACATCCGGAAATACACCAGAATCTTTACCTACACCAACCAAAGTAGGTTATACATTCTTAGGTTGGAATACAAAAGCAGATGGCACTGGAACAAACATAACCACTAGTACAATAATTGATAGTAATAATATCGTATATCCTAAGTGGGAAGTATCAGAATATAATGTTAGATTTTTGGTTGATGGAGTTGTTTATGGAAATATTCAAACAATTGAACATGGAAAAGATGCGACTGCTCCAGCGACTAATCCAACAAAAGATGGCCATACATTTAAAGGCTGGGATAAAGAGTTTATTAATGTAACCACTGATTTAGAAGTAAATGCAATCTTTGAAGTAGACGAAAATGCTATAGTATATACTATTACCTTCGATGGCAATGGCGGTACTCCATCATCCCAAACCAAGACAACTATTCAAGGAGGAAGCATTGTAGCACCACCATCACCAGAAAAAGACGGTTATGAATTTGTTGGATGGTTTGATACCCAAGATCCGACTGG
>JAAZFB010000199.1 GCA_012511915.1 Clostridiaceae bacterium | reverse complement strand
GAACCAGATTGCCCCTCTGTATAATCTGTGTAGCATAGTTTCTAGTATGATGGTCTGTGTCTTCATTGAGCAGAAATTAAATAAGGTTTTACGAACAGGTATTTATTTGCCGTAATGATTGGCACAGGCATAGTACCTCAAGATTGTTTTGGCATTCCGGAACGCTTTAGCGTTATTGCCGCCACAGGCTTTAATGCCGTATTGGGCATATACTTATTTAAGGGGTTCGAAATATAATAGATATGTTTCTTTTGTAATGATAATTTGGTTTTTTGGGAATTGAAACTCTAAAACTCTTGATTAGTTTGGATTGACTTACCAATGCGTGTATAGTATAATTAGAATTATACAAAATTCATAAGAGTAAAACATTTATATTATTACTTAAAGGAAGTGAGATCGTGGACGATGGTCCTATAAGTTTGATAAGCAGCTTTAATCCCCAATGTAAAAACACCTGCAAAATAGTCGGCGTTTATCGCAGGGCATTGTCCATTGTGCATTTGCATTAATGGTCTAATTTGTCTGTGAATATTGCCGTCTTTTAAGGCGGCTTTTTTGTTGCCTGTTTGTAAGTTTTTTGGGGAATAATAAACAAAGAAAAGAAAGGAATGATTCCAATGAACTTCGCAAACAAAAAAAATATCAGCAGACATCTTTCCAAAAACAACCAAAATGTTGATGAAAATCTACGTTCTTATGCTTTTTCAGCAGTTGAAAAACTGTTTACAGACATTTCTACTACTTCGGAAGGTCTTACAAACATAGAAGCAGAAAATAGACAAAATGAGCATGGCAAAAATGTGATTACTGTGGGAAACAAGGATACGGCGCTGCATAGACTGAGGGAAGCAGTTATAAACCCTTTTAACGTAATTTTAATAATTATTGCTGCTATTACTTATTTTACAGATGTTATAATAGCTGCAAGGCCTGATTATCTAACTGTAATCATTATTTTTTCGTTAGTGTTGCTATCCAGTTTGGTTGCCTTTGTGCAAACTCAGCGCTCCAATGCCGCTGCGGAAAGTTTGTCAAAAATGATATCTAATAAGGCTGATGTTTGGCGTAATAATAAACTGGTGGAAATCCCAACCGAAGATGTTGTTCAGGGAGATATTATACGGCTTTCAGCAGGGAATATGCTTCCGGCAGATGTACGCTTTTTGACTACGAAAGATACCTTTATTGCACAGGCGGCATTGACAGGTGAGTCAAACCCCGTAGAGAAATTCAGCCAAATTCCCAACGAATCAAATCAAAGCCTAACAGATTTGCAAAACATTGGATTTATGGGCTCTAATGTTGTAAGTGGCAGCGCCACAGCTTTAGTACTGTCCACTGGAAACAACACTTATTTCGGTTCCATGGCGAAATCTTTGTCCGGGGACAGGGCGAAGAGTAGTTTTGAGCGTGGTGTCGATTCAATCAGCAAACTTTTAGTTCGAATGATGCTTGTTTTGGTTCCCGTCGTGTTCTTAATTAACACAGTAGCAAAAGGAGACTGGGTGACATCACTTTTTTTCTCCATCAGCATTGCGGTAGGACTCACACCGGAGATGTTGCCTGTGATTATGACCTCTACATTAGCTAAAGGCGCTGTTTCTATGGCTAAACATAAGGTTATTGTCCGCACTTTAGGTGCAATACAAACCTTTGGAGAAATGGATATACTATGTACTGACAAAACCGGAACTTTGACTGAAGATAAAATTGTGTTGGAAAAATATATGAATGTAAACGGTATGGATGATACACGCATCCTACGCCATGCTTATCTAAATAGTTATTTCCAAACAGGGCTTAAAAACCTAATTGATCTTGCTGTGATTAATCGTGCTGAACTATCTGGCTTGAAACCAATATTAGATAATTATACTTGTGTAGATGAAATTCCATTCGATTTTTCCCGCCGCAGGATGAGTGTAGTTTTAGTAGACCAAAATGGGAAAAGACAGCTTATGACAAAAGGTGCTGTAGAAGAAATGATTGCAATTTCATCTTTTGTAGAGATAAACGGGCAAGTTCTACCAATGGATCAAGAAGCAAAGTGCAGTGCAATGGCAACTTACGAAAAGCATAATGCAGATGGTCTACGGATGATTGCTGTAGCACAAAAAAACGAAGTCCCTGACAGCGGGACATATGGCGTAGCCGATGAGCAGGATATGGTGTTAATTGGATTTATAGGTTTTCTTGACCCTCCGAAAAAAAGTGCTCAGGCTGCCATTGCTGCTCTTAGTGAGCATGGTGTACGGACTGTTGTTCTAACCGGGGACAGTGAAGGTGTAGCTGTTAAGGTTTGTGGTAAGGTGGGCGTTAAGACTTCTCCTCTCTTAGTAGGTAGCGACATAGACAATTTGGATGTTTCTGCATTATTGGATCCAATAAAAAAATGTGACCTGTTTGTAAAATTATAACCGTCACAATAAGAACGAGTTGTGAAGGCATTTCAGACTGCCGGACACACAGTTGGATATATGGGTGATGGCATCAATGACGCACTACCGCTACGTCAGGCGGATGT
>JAAZFB010000198.1 GCA_012511915.1 Clostridiaceae bacterium | reverse complement strand
TGCGCTGGCAAAGGGCAGACCGGACGAAGCCGATATGAAGAAAGCCGCTGGTTTTGCCCGTAAAGCTGCCGCCAAAATCAACGGTATTGCCGCGCGGACGGAATTGATACCCGTATTTGTAAAGGGTACGCCCAAGCCATACCGCGGCTATTACCAGCCCCGGGACCGCCGGGGAAACCCCATCAATATACTCAAGGTGAAGCCGCTGACGAGTGACGACTGCACCAACTGCCTGCTCTGCGCCAAAGTCTGCCCTATGGGCTCAATCAGCTTTGACAATGTAAGAGAATACACCGGCATTTGCATTAAGTGCGGTGCCTGCATAAAAAAATGCCCTGCCCAGGCCAAGTATTATGACGACGAGGGGTTCCTGTATCATAAGAGAGAATTGGAGGAAGGATTAAAAAGAAGGGCAGAGCCAGCGCTGTTTTTATAACACCCGGCATGCTTGTATATACATGTTATTAAGTACCACTGTTGAATAACTTTTAATGAAATTTGCATAAGATTGTGAAATATTTATCTAACTTGTTGCAATTATTCCGGCTATTTCGTTTATTTTTACCCTATCTTTCTGAGTTTTGGGGCGATATTATGTCGATATTGAAGTATACTATCTATGATAAAGAAGGGAAAACGATATGTTTGACTGGAAAATAGCGGAGGAACACCTGACGGCCTGCGAAAAATTGTATGCCGCAATTGATTCGGCAGGATACCTGGTACTTAACTATGTCGTTTATCCTCTGCGTGACCGCTTAAGCAATGGCGAGCGAACCGAAAAGCTATATCAAGAAATCATGGCAACACAGCTTTAGACTTTTTCCCGACAAAACATAAACCCCGCCCAGACACGGAATAAAACAACAGCCGCAATATCGGATTGACAGCGTACCGTCCGATAATAGCGGCTGTTTTGCTACAGCCTCTTCAGACAAATTGTGCCTAAAGAGTACGAGATTAATACGATTTAATATGCCGGTACTGCTAATCCTCGTTATTAAGAGCCTGATATGTGGGACGGTTCGTGCTGGCTACTGTATCCGGGCGAACAGATGCTTCTTGAGTAATGCTGGCATCGATGAAAACAAACGGTTTTCCGACGCGCTTGATATTCAAAGGACAGTGCTTTACACCTTTGGGGATAAAAATGTAGCAAGGGTAATTTATATGTATTATCTTATCACCCAGGGTGAATTCAATATCGGCATCAAATTCAGAGAAATCCTCGGCGCCGATAAGGTATATCCATTGATCGAACGGGTGAATATGTGTGGGGCTGCCTAGTATATCGGGTGCTGTGATGTGTGCAAATCCCATGGATAGGGCAGATTCTTTAATCTCCGCCGGACCCGCGCCTGTCACCATAGGTTTTGTAATCGTCTTATGAATTGATTGCCAAGGTTTCAGCTCAAATACGTATTCGTCTCTTTTTAGATTTTGGATTATGGGCATGTCTGCCATGGTCTTTACCTCCTTTAATGGTTAATTATTGTATTCATATAGGCTAGTCTATAGCACAGACAGCGTTTTGTCCAACAGAAGTTCTATTACATATATTAGTCAAATACAACGAGAGTCAATCCTGATGGACTGGCTCTTTTATAATCCTGCGCAATATTGTTTGCAGGTAAGATAATCTTTGACAATAACCAGGCTTCTATGGTATCTATGGTATAAACAGGTAAGTTTATACAAAACTAATTAGAATTAATTTAATCGGCTCCACATATTAACTAATAGAAGCACATACTCGGTTAATAACATAAAAAGGAGAAACAAATGGAAAAAGGTCAAAAAATGTTCTGTGATTTTATCATGGAACGCACGCAAGATGGCAAGCAGGAAGCAATGGCAGCGGCCTTGGAGGAGTTCTTCAGGCCACCACAAGAGGGAAGCTTTGACCCGGATGCTTTTAAGATAGGCATTGAGGTCATAACATCCATGCTGAAACCGGAAGCCGTTACAGAATTTCAAAAGATGATGAACCCTTTAGGCGACATGGAGGATGGCGACGAAACGCTAGAAATAAAGAACCCTCTGAAGCAGCCAAACAAGTACAAATGGAGAGATAATACTCCAAATACTTTAAAAGATGAGATGCGCGCGGCATTCGAGTGCTCCAAAAAAGCGCACGAGATGAAATGCGACTGTTGGCATACTAACTGCGTATTCTACGGCGATTGCAGGAAATGCATTGTATTTCATTTGTGCCTCAAGCAGTTTACAACATGCCAAAGGTCTCTGTTGGGAGACTTAGAGGAACACTATATTGTATTTAGCCGCGATAAATAGTACATATTTCGCGAATCTGCGGTGTGGAGCAAAAGGAGTGCGGAGGGCAGGCATAGACATTGTCGATTATTATGATGAAAGGATATACCAAAATGCAGGAAGAGAAAAACATACTGGCACAGCCTAATAAGTATAAATGGAGAGACAATCCTCCAAAAGTTACACCTAAGGAAATGCGTATGGCAATGGCAAGCGCCCGTGAAGCGGACAAGTTCGAATGCGATTGCTGGAATACCAAATGTCCAAACTTCGGCGATTGCCGGAAGTGCGTTGTGTACGAAATGTGCTTAAATCAGTTGCCGACCTGTGAAAGGGATCTGTTTGAGGAATTGCAGCAACACTATATTGCTTATAACGGCAATAAATAGGAAATCATCTAGTAAGGCGGAATACTTCGAGGAGGATTATGATGGATTTCAGAAAAATCTTTGATATCAGCGTTCCCTCGGAGATGTTCGACAAATGGAGAACGCGTTATTGCAGAGAGTGCTTTGGCGATGTTATCGAGCATTCACAGCTTGGCACAGGTAAAGCCGCGCTTGAAATTGGTCCCGGCACAGGACAGGCGACCGAACCTATACTTAAAACCGGCTGTTCATATACAGCTATTGAGCTTGGCGAGAATTTCACCGAGGCTATGAAAAGAAAATTCGGTTTGTATGACAATTTTCAGATTGTAAACGCCGATTTTGAGAAATACGACTTCGGTGAAAACAAGTTCGATTTGGTCTATTCGGCTGCAACGATACAATGGATACCTGAGGAAATCGCATTTCCCAAGACCTTTAAGCTTCTAAAGAGCGGCGGTACGCTTGCAATGATGGCTACGGGCACTGATTACGAATACGCCAACGGGGATTTGTGGTCGGAAATTGAGAAGGTTTACGAGCAATATTTCCGTCCAGAAACCCAATATACGTGCAGCTTTACTAATAGTAACGCTGTAAACTACGGATTTACAGATTATGAGATCCGTAGTTATTATACAACGAGGATACTTAACGCTGATGAATTCGTCTTATGGACAAGTATTATGGCGCCGCACCTGACATTACGGGAGCCGTATAAATCAAAGTTTTTCGAGGGTATCCGAAATGCCGTTTTGAGCTTTGGGGACAGGATAATCCTTAACGACACGATTATATTAAATATGGCAAGGAAACCATAACTTCTATATAAAAAACACCATGGCGTATACCTGTATCAATACTGCTGCTTTCATCTTTTGGAATGTCTCCTGGCTCTTAAAAAGAGCCAGGAGACATTGCCGGCCCCTTGTTAAGGCTGAACAGGATCAATGTAAATTTTTCTCCCAACTTTAACAGGAACAGCACCCGCTTCTTTGAGTACACCTACAACAAGCACATCCATTCTGGATGGCAGCTCCGGAAATGTCATTGCTGCTTTGAATTTAACATATTTGTTTTCCGACTTGAGCATCTGATTAACTATATCCCCCACTGTGGCTCTACCGATCGCATTATGAGCCTCAAACACTGCGTTTTTTAATTCAGAATAATAGGTATTAAAAAACCCTAAAAATTCAATGCATTCTCCGCGGTTTCTAGCAAAATCAATTAGTTGCATTCTGTCCGCGCTATCCTGCTTCATCTTCTTGTTTGCTTTTTTATATATTGAAGTTATGGTTTCCTAACCATATTTAAAATAATCGTGTCGTTTAGTATTTTACTGTCCCCAAAGCTCAAAACGGCATTTCGGATACCCTCGAAAAACTTTGATTTATACGGCTCCCGTA
>JAAZFB010000197.1 GCA_012511915.1 Clostridiaceae bacterium | reverse complement strand
GTGTCGCATTTTGCGGTTGATTACTATTGACTTCTATGTTGGGTTGTGATATGATTTTATTTGCAAGGGCAGATTGCCTTTGCATAGAATCTTCCGATAATGGCAGAGAATTATTTTCTCGGGTCATTGCAGTCGGAAGATTTTTTTGCTTGCTATTCACAGAATATAAACTATCTTCCCAATCCTCAATAATATCGCCTTGTTCCGTTTGCTTTACGGTTATCGTAATATTGTGAGTATTCCTCTTGTCGTCAACAGCAAGACCGCCCAAAATATAGCCTTTTTCAATGTTGCCGTTTTCTCGCGGCACTAATTCTCTTTCAAAATATGCGTTTTCTAAAACATCAACAATGTCTATTGTAGCAGGCGCGTTTTGTGCACTCGCCTATCTAAACCGTGTCGCAAGCCTGTTGGAGTAATTTTAACATCTCGCCTGTGCTTTTGCGGGGAACGGTACTGTGCCATAGTTTTGTACTTTATTTTGCACGGGTTTTTTGAGTTGGCTTTTTAATATTTTGTCTTGCTCTATTACACCTTTTTTTAAGAAATTCATTTTACCACTTCCTTAATACGGAATGTCAAGCGCACTTTTTGGCAAGTTTTGATACGGGAACATTTTGTCATACACAAACTCCACATAGTCTTTTTGCCAAGCATTTATTTCAGCTTGCGTTATTCCTGCGGCGTTTATTACGGCATTTGCTTCTTCGTCAGAATAACCGCCAAAAGCTAAATCTTTTAAAAGTTGATATTTGTTAAGTTGACCGTTTTCATCTTTATAGTTATAATTTACATACTCTTTTATAGCCGTTTTGTTCATGCCCGAAACACCGCTACTTTTGCTACTTCCACCACTCGACCTACTACCCGAGCCTCCACCAGTTGTTTTGACTAACGATTTCTTTTGCAACGCAAGCGCAAGTTTCCTGCCCTCAACTGTATCTTTTATTTCATCCGGCAACTGTTCAAACCATGCTAAAGCAGTTTCATAATTTATCCTGTCCATGTCAAGCGCAAGTTGCATTTGTTTAAGTTCTAACTCGCCTTTCTCTGCATTTCTCTTATATTCATCAGGTAAGTATTGTCGTTTTAAACCTTGTTCCCAATAATACTCATTATCCATAAGGTTTTGTCGCCTATTCTGCATTTCCTGTTGTTCTCTTGTACCGTACAAGTCAGCCATATCCCTTGTTCTACCATAGGCATCTACCCAACGCCCATAAGCCCTGTCGCTTTCTTGTGCTTCGATATTGTACCTTTGTAGTAATTTGTCATACGCCTGTTGTGCTAATTGCGGAACAACATCAGCTATCTTTTGACTATACGCCTGTCCTACCTGTGCCGCCGCCGCACTCGCCCAAGAGTTATTTCTGCCGCCCGATAATGCTGTTAAGTTTGCCAAAGTCTGACCTTGCGCCGCTTGTCCTTGCCTTGTATACATATCCTTGTAAGATTGGAAAACCGCATCATTTTCTGGATTGTAATTAAAATCATCTAACTTGCGCCGTAAATGCCCCGTGTTGTACGGGTCTTTATAGCGTGAATAATTACCAAGTGCCGCCATTGATTGGTCTGCCGCACCTGTGTATTTATTGCCACCATAACTGTATAAATCATTGTAAGAATAAGCATCGCCAGTTATACCGTATTTACCCCTTAACGCTTCGTTTTGTCTTGACGCCGATAATGCCGCCTCGCTGTTCGGGTCGCTTATCCCATATACCTTTTTATTGTTCAAATAACGATTATAGTCATCATCAGCCATGTTTAATATGTTTGCCATTGCTTTATCCCTCCTTCACTTTAAACGCTCTATAAATATAAGTTATGTATTTCAAATCCTTGTCGTCCAAATTAAGCCCGTTTCCGTCGCCTTTTACAATACCTTTGTCAACAGCCCATTGAACGGGTACTCGCGCCCATTCAGGCATATTGTCATCTACATAATTATAAATCATTTCAACGCTCCTTTTCTTTCCGCTTATCATTTCTTCCAAAGGAAAATACTGCCCCGGACAAGCTGTCGCCATATAGTCCTTATGCCCCCCTATTTTTACGATAGACGGCACTTTTGCCTTAACAAATGAAATTATATCAATTCCTGCATTAAACTGCTCAACGGGCATTACAACGTCTTTTGAGTAATCACCTTGAAATCCTATACCGATTGTAGTTTCGTTGTGTCCGAGGGTATGAGCGCCTAAAGTTAACCCTCTGCCCTCGTATATCGTGCCGTCAAAGCCTACCCAAAAATTATAACCTATTGCATTATAGCCTTGATTGATATGCCAACCCTCCACCGTCTTTATATCAGCATTAGGGTGTGCCATGTGGTGTAAAGCTATACCCTGTACCCTTTGCAAGTTTAGCCGTTTAAGATTACCTTTTACAATTTTATTAGGTATTTTATTGGTTTCCATCATCATCGTCCTTGCTAAGCTGTTGCAAAATATCCATCAATCTTTTTGGTATCGGTGCGCCCATTTTTCCCGCATTTTCAAGGATTGATATGCTCTCGTTTGCAATGTAGTAACCTATTACGAACGTCCTAATGTCCATACCTGCATATTGGCTTATTAAATTTGATATTGCCACAACCGACAGCATACCGACTTTTTTTGCTATACCTTTTGCGCCGACTTCAGAGTTTAATCTTTTTTGCACTATTGCGTTTAAAACACCTGTTATGTAGTCAATTGTAATAAGCCACAGCAATAACCCAAGTATCATATCCATCCCCCCGAAAACGTGAGCAAAAGCTGATACAATACCTGCGCCGGTTAGTTTTACCAGTATTAATACATTTTCCATAATTTTTACCATTAGCCTTTCTGGCTCACAAAAATTAATAAATACTCTATATACGCACTTACCGTGAGCCGGATAAGGCGTACGCCTATAGTCGCATACATTGCGCATTGCCCGCTGTCAGCACTCGCTTATATTAAACACTAATTAAAAACCAAATAAGATTTGCGAGGATTTTTTCTGTTCGGGTTTTGAATTTTGAGGGCGAATAACCATTGTTATTTAACCGAAAAATTCG
>JAAZFB010000196.1 GCA_012511915.1 Clostridiaceae bacterium | reverse complement strand
CTTATAGCACTTCCTGTAATGCCTTCCATTCTGTTTGCATAATTAAATTCCAACTACCGTACCTCCGAAATAAAAAAATAAAGCTTATTGCTTATTTTACAACAAACAGTAACTCTGTCAAATAAAAAACCGCAAAACTGATGTTCTGCGGCCTTTTTGCCTTGGTTTGGAATTATACTTTGCTTTTCAGCTTCTTAGTGTTCTTGAATACTTTTATGGCACTGTCCCCCACAACAACCAAAGCCCCAAATATTATATTTGCATAGTAAGTAAATATCCGCCACAACATCATGGCCAAGAACATCAGTTGGCTTGGGAAGAACATTTTGAAGAACAAATAAAACCCGCCTTCGCTTGCTAATGAAGCCCCGGGCAGCGGGATAAACGAGACTGTTACAAACAGAATCGACTGCATCATAATTACTTCAATTACTGTCCTTTGGCTAAGCCCGAAGGCACGGTAAATGCAACATGTAACGGCAAAGTTTATAATCATTTGTATTGCCGTTAATATTGCGCCAATAAACAGCGCTTTTTTTTCGGTAGAGAGGAATATGGCCCCTGCATGAAAATCATCAAGCACGTTTGCTACGTTTTCGGTAGCCGCTTCGGCATTTTTAATTATTTTTATTCTGGCTAAAAAATTTACAATGCGCAGAATGAAATTGAGCAGCTTTTTCTTATTAATCATTGCGAATACAACAAGCCCGACAAGGATTAAATTGATAGCAAGTCCAATCAGCGCAAACTCCAGAGCCGCGGCTGACTGGCTGAAAAATATTGTTCCTAGCGTTATTATGCTTACCAGGAAAAATACGCATACTACTACCTGGAATATTATGAATTTGATGCTGAACATGCACGTGCTTTTGCCCACCGGCACCCCATGTTCACGCATATAGGCAACCTGAATCGGCTGCCCGCCTGAGGCAAACGGCGTCAAGGCGCTGTAATAAAGACCAATCATGGATATTTTTAATGACTTTAGTAATGTATAGCCTTTGTACATTTTGTTGGTTAAATAGTAAGTTATCAGCGCTTCAAAAAACCAGAATATGAGAACACAAACAACCGCGGCCAAAAGCCACAGCGGCTTAAGGTTCCTTATCTGATCAAATATGTCTGTCACATTAGGATCCAAAAAACCGAAAGCAACTATTATGCCGATTGTCAGTATTATATAAATAAAATTCATTATAAGCTTGCGCTTGTTGTTCTCTTGTTTTTTTTCTGTCATTAAACACCTCAGTTATATGGTGAATAGTTTATGTGCAAATATAAACTACCCTAGGTATTATATACCCTTATGATACCTTTTTGTCAAATTACCTAATATAGCCTGTCTTGCTCTTATGTTATTCTGTCTCGGTCTTTCTTGAATGCCAAGCTCTCTCCTTTTATCTTTTCTGACAAAAACATCCGTTTTACCAACCGCTCTACAAAAGCAGCCGGCACCAACCGTTTGCCAAACCTTAGCAATTTGTATTCTATGCCGACTGTCACCCTAATAGGTGGTCTGCGTTTTCTTGCAACCCGTAGCACCGCTTTTGCTACAGTTGACGGGTCTTTTCCGTTAATTTCGCACTGCTCCATCTTATATATAGCGCGTTCTGCGAATTTTCTATACGCATCATTTTTTATTGCCGCTTCGCCGAGCACTCTGTTATAGGT
>JAAZFB010000018.1 GCA_012511915.1 Clostridiaceae bacterium | reverse complement strand
TCATACATGTCGCCCGGGAGCATCATATCCAACCAAGCCTTCGCTTAATTGTAAAAATGGATTAACGGGTATCTACGCTGAAGGATTGAACAGAGAAAGCATATTAGAAGCTCTAAAGGCTAAATGCTGCTATGCGACTACCGGAGAGCGAATTATCTTAAAGTTTTTTTGTGATGGTTATCCCATGGGTTCGACTGTTAATGTAGACTGCTTACCTACAATGGATGTTGAGGTTGTCGGTACGGCACCGCTTGAAAAAGTTGAAATTTTATTAGGAAAAGAGGTAGTATATTCACATCCCATTAAAGATAAAAGAGACTTTAAACAAGATGAAATTAAGATATTATGGGGTGGGGCGGATACGACCACAAGGGGCAGGCATACTGTTTGGGATGGAGAAATTAGGATTGAAAACGGAAAATTCATCAAGGTAATACCCGTGGCATTTGACAATCCGAAACAAGGAATTAAGCAGTATAATGATTCTATAGTTAGCTGGGAATCAAGTACTTCGGGGGATGTAGACGGGTTAATTATCAAGTTCGATGCCGAGGATCCTGGTTTTACTTTTAACAGTAAACCGGTTAAATTTGAATTTGGGCTAAGTGATATTAATGATTCGGCATATATAATAAACGCCGGTGGTATTAACAGAAGAGTAGAAATATCCAAAGTTCCCAATGAATGCGGACCTACTAGGATTAAGTTTAATTATAAAGCAAGTGAAATTAAACAGGGAGCTGTTAATCCTTATTATGTTAGAGTGACACAGGCTGATGGCGAAATGGCTTGGAGCAGCCCAATATATATAATAGGAAATAGGGAGGAATAATACTTGTTTTTTGATATGCCGTTGGAACAGCTTAAGGAATATATGGGAGTCAGTCCCAAAGCTGATGATTTTGATGCGTTTTGGGATGATGCCGTGGCGACAATCCCGGAACATGGCGCTGATTACATCTTGGAGAAATCGGAATTTCAGGTTGCGGGCGTAACCTGCTATCACTTATATTTCAGAGCGGAGGATGGGTCGCGTGTACATGCACTGTTTTCGCGTCCTGAGAAGATCGAGGGAGCATCTCCTGCAATAATTAAATTTCACGGTTATTCCGGTGCAAGCGGCGGATTTCATGAGATTATTACGTATTCGTTGCTTGGCTATACGGTTTTATATTTGGATTGCAGAGGGCAGGGCGGAATCTCTGAAGACCTTGCTCAGACAAAGGGTAGCACATACTTCGGGTTAATTATCCGAGGTCTTGAGGAAGGTCCGCATAAGCTATACTTTAAAAAAGTTTTCCTGGATACGGTTAGGTGTGCACGAATCTTATTAAATATGGAAGGTGTAAGCCACTGTGTCGGCGTCGTTGGCGGTTCGCAAGGCGGAGCGCTTGCGCTTGCGTGTGCCGCGCTCGAGCCGCGCATTAAGTTTGCGCTTGTATCAGCGCCATTCTTATGTGATTTTAAACGGATTATTGATTTGGGATTAATGCAGAATGCTTATCAGGAATTTGGTTGGCATTTCAGAATTCGAGATCCAAGGCATGAAAGGCAGGATGAATTCTTAAATGTTCTCAGCTATATCGATGTGGTAAATCTGGCACCAAGAATTAGGGCGGAGGTTTTTTGGAAAATCGGGTTAATGGATGTCACTTGTCCGCCTTCAACGCAATTTGCCGCGTATAATCAGCTAAAATCAGCTAAAACCATGAGAATATATCCGGAATATGAACATGATATTGTAGGACGATATTCTGATGAAGAGTTAGAGTTTATAATTATGCATTGTAAAGGATAATTTAGATTTCCCCCAATTATGTCGATAGCAATTTTTATAGAAAGAGAGGCAAATTTATGTCGAATTATAGGAAAATAAGCTTGCTGTGTTCTAAACCCCCTACAATACGTTTTGAGGAGGGACTTGAACGATGTATAACCGTCATGATTGATCATTTAAAAAAACAATTGGACAAGGTTCTTCCGGATTGTCCCGATCTTATAGTATTGCCGGAGTGCTGTGACCGATTTCCGAATTTCAATCCCAAGCAGAGAAATGAATACTACAAATACAGGGGGAATAGAATAAGAGATTATTTATGCGGCATAGCAAAGGAGCAAAGATGTTATATCGCGTATTCCGCGGTTAGAGAAGTGTGCGGAGACAAGGAATTTCCCTTTCGCAATTCCATACAACTAATTGGAAGAAATGGTGAAATTGAAGGTGTTTATGATAAAAACCATTGTGTTATCGAGGAAAACAGTATTTATCAAATTGGCTACGGGTGCGAGGCGAAGGTAATTCAGCTTGATTTCGGCAGGGTTGCCTGCGCAATCTGCTTTGATCTGAATTTTGATGAGTTGTTAGAGCAATATATATCGCAAAAGCCTGACATTATATTGTTTTCCTCGGCGTATCACGGCGGATTACGCCAGGAGAGATGGGCTCATGCTTGCCGAGCCTATTTTGCCGGAGCTGTAATTGCGGACGAGGGGCGCGTTTTATCTCCGCTTGGGCAAACAATTGCATGCACCTCGAATTATTATGATTTTACAACAGTATCAATAAATCTTGACTATAAAGTGGTTCATATTGATTATAACGAAGAGAAAATATATCAGGCTAAAAGAAAATACGGCGACGGAATAATTATGCATGCCCCGAGTCATATAGGCGCTGTGTTATTGACTTGCGAGAGGGATGATATGACTATTGATGATATTATTAAGGAATTTAAAATTGAGCTAATCGATGATTATTTTAATAGGGCACGAAAACATAGAAGTAAATACTTTGAAGACAGGAAAGACATATAGGATTTGAATAATTACAGTAAAACAGGTTTTTCAAGAAATGTGCATTTACTGTGAAATTGCGCAAATATTCGATACCTAACGATATTCAACAACTTGACAGTCGGGGTAAATTGGACCTCAATACGAGCAAACCTTATCTATAAAAACAAATTAATGCTTTTTTAAATTTTATGATTTAGCATCAAAAGACACGGATATTGAAAAACTGAAGAAGTTCTATAACACATTAAGCATGTGGGAGCAAAAACACTTGGATCAATTTGCTGATGAATATGAAAAGTTAAAAGAAATGTGGTGGGATACGCAAGGCTTTGAACCGATGTAGGGAGTATGGTAAAATTTTGGACAGGATGGTAAGATAGAAATATCAAAAAACGGAGGTAATAAGAGATGTCCGAAATCAGAGCGAAATATGATGAGGAATTCAAGAAAAATGCGGTAAAGCTGAGT
>JAAZFB010000195.1 GCA_012511915.1 Clostridiaceae bacterium | reverse complement strand
ACCGTGCACCATCTGCGGGATAGACACCGCAATATACCATCGGCTGAACGCTTTTATAACCGGGCAAAGCTTTTGCAGCTCCGTTTCGTTCGGTGGTAACGGTATCCCCTACAGTTGTATCCGCCACATTTTTTATGCTTGCGGCTATATAGCCGACTTCTCCGGCACTGAGCTTGTCGGTTAATATCGTTCCGTTTGCGGCAAGATAACCTATTTCGGTAACTTCAAAAGACTTTTTTGTCGCCATCATCTTTATTCTGTCCCCTGTTTTGACACAACCGTCAAACACCCTGCAATATATTATAACACCTTTATAGCTGTCGTAAAACGAGTCAAAAACAAGCGCCCTGAAAGGGGCGTCCTTTGTTCCGGAGGGGGGCGGAATTTTGAGTACTATTTGTTCAAGCACCTGCTCTATTCCCACACCCTGTTTTGCCGATATTAAAGGTGCATCGGCTGCTGATATGCCTATTATGTTTTCAACTTCTTCTTTTACATGCTCAGGCTGTGCGCTAGGTAAGTCAATTTTATTTATTACCGGAATAAGCTCAAGATTATTATCTAATGCCAGATATGTGTTAGCCAATGTCTGGGCTTCAATTCCTTGCGCGGCATCAATAACTAATATCGCGCCCTCACATGCTGCAAGCGAGCGGGAGACTTCATAGTTAAAATCTACGTGCCCGGGGGTGTCGATTAAATTCAAAATATATTGCCGTTTATCTAGTGCGTTGTATATAAGTCTTACCGCACGTGCTTTAATGGTTATTCCGCGCTCTCGCTCAAGTTCCATGTTATCCAGTATTTGTTCTTGTTTTTCGCGTTCGGACAACACACCTGTAAATTCCAAAAGCCGGTCTGCAAGAGTGCTTTTACCGTGATCTATATGAGCAATAATGCAGAAATTTCTTATGTTTTCTTGATGTGGCATAGGTTACCCCCGATATATACAATGAGTGTTTTTTGCTAAAATTATTATACAGAAACAAATCAAATTCGTCAAGTATAACGCTTTACAATGCGACAAAAAAGTGATACAATACACGTGACACGTGGACAAACAGTTGGATAATAGTATAAAAAGAACGTGCGTACAAAAAAACGGGGGTAAAAAGCCAATGCAGTTAGAAAAAATCACGAAAAGATTTATTGAATTGTATGGCGGAAACAGCAAAGATATAAGGTTTTTCTCCGCACCGGGCAGGGTTAACCTAATAGGTGAACATACCGACTACAACGGGGGCTATGTGTTCCCTGCCGCACTGACAATGCATACACTTATTGCCGCACGCAAAACAGGGGGCAACACAATAAATATTGCCGCTACGGATTTGCCCGACCGTGTTTGCCTTGATATTAATAACCTTGATAGTTATAGACAATTGAAGTGGGGTAATTACCAAGCGGGTGTTGCATACATTATGCAACAAGAGGGGTTTGAAATAACCGGTTGTGATATGTTGTATCACGGCGACATTCCGTATGGCGCAGGATTATCCTCTTCGGCTTCAATTGAAGTTGCAACTGCTTTTGCTTTAGCAACCTTTTCCAGAGAGGCAAAAGAGGACAATAGTTTGATTGAACTTGTCGAATTAGCGGAAATAGGACAAAGGGCAGAGAATGAGTACGCAGGTGTAAACTGCGGGATTATGGACCAGTTCTCTTCTGCACTCGGCAAAAAGGACAACGCGATTTTTCTTGACTGCAAGGATTTATCATATAGCTACGTGCCGTTGCGGCTTAAGGACAAAAAGATAATTATAGCAAATACCAATAAGAAAAGAAGCTTGCAGACATCAAAATACAACGAACGCAAAGCCGAATGTGATGCGGCATTGGGACAATTTAAAATGGTGTTGCCGGAAAAGGAATTTTTGGGCACCGTTACTGTAGAAGAGTATCTGCAATATAAAAAACTACTTATAATAGATGAAACGATAAGAAAGCGCGCAAAGCATGTTATATTTGAATGTGATCGTGTATTAAAAAGCGTAAACGCCTTAGAAAAAGGTGATATTAATACTTTTGGTGAATTAATGATACAATCCCATTATTCTTTGCGGGAGTTATACGAAGTAACTGGTGTTGAGCTTGATACTTTGGTTGAAGAGGCTCTAAAAATAAAAGGGGTTATCGGCTCTCGGATGACGGGCGCGGGTTTTGGTGGTTGTACTGTAAGCATAGTTGAAGATGGTGCAGTTGACAGGTTTATCAATACCGTCGGAAAAGCTTACGCAAATAAAATCGGTTACGATGCCACATTTTATATTAGCGATATTGGCGATGGGGTTAGGGAAATATACATATAGGGCAGTGCTTTCGCACAATCGGGCAGAGTATATTAGTATTAATGCTAATTAATATTGAACCGTTTTATTAAGCAAAAAATCGGTAATAATACATTAATACCACATGTATATTGAATTTTATAGAGAAGGAGCAAGGTTAATGCAAAACAGGGAATATAAATTAAATAATAGTATTGTCCAAAAGTGCATGGGCGGTGTCATTATGGATGTAATGACGCCCGAACAAGCTAAAATTGCGGAGAATGCAGGTGCATCTGCAGTTATGGCTTTAGAGAGAATACCTGCTGATATTAGGGTAGCAGGCGGCGTATCACGAATGAGCGACCCGAAAATGATTAAACAAATAAAGCAGGCTGTTTCAATTCCGGTCATGGCAAAATGCAGGATAGGTCATTTTGTTGAGGCACAGATATTAGAAGCAATTGGGGTAGATTTTGTGGACGAAAGCGAAGTGTTGTCCCCGGCGGACGATGTTCATCACATAGATAAGCATCAATTTAAGGTACCTTTTGTTTGCGGTGCCAGGGATTTAGGCGAGGCTCTGCGTAGGATAGCTGAAGGGGCAGCTATGATTCGAACTAAGGGCGAGGCCGGTACGGGAGATGTTATTCAGGCAGTTCGGCATATGCGTACTATACAAGGCGAAATAAGGAGACTCAGCTCTATGAGGGAAGATGAATTGGATGATGCGGCTAAGCAATTACAGGCACCGTATGATTTGGTTTATTATGTTCATAAAAACGGGAAGCTGCCTGTCGGCAATTTTTCAGCAGGCGGTGTGGCAACACCTGCCGATGCCGCACTAATGGTGCAACTTGGTGCTGAGGGTGTATTTGTTGGCTCCGGGATATTCAAATCCGGCAACCCTGCAAAAAGGGCAGATGCAATTGTGAAGGCGGTTGCAAATTATAATAACGCAGATGTTCTTGCCGAAATATCCGAAGATTTAGGTGAGGCAATGGTTGGACTAAATGAAAGCGAAATACAAATATTGATGGCTGAACGCGGAAAGTAGACATTGTTCTCCTCTTTGCGGGGCGTTTGTTTACCTTAAAGACACCCCCTTTCAAAGGAATTAAATGTTTATAATATTTATTATATGCTAATTAATATGCAATTGCAACATATTCAAAAAAGACATCAAATTGATGTCTTTTTCATTAATTCTCCATTTTAAATTTTCAATTTGAATTTAGTATTAATTTTCAAATTGAACAATATCTTTCATACTATACAATTT
>JAAZFB010000194.1 GCA_012511915.1 Clostridiaceae bacterium | reverse complement strand
GCGAAGTGAACGGATCGGCTTCGCCTTTATGGCACGGGTTGCAATGCTGTTGTAAAGATAAAACTAATTTTTTAATTCATTGGCTTTATGTGAATTTATAGGGGCTTCTTTATACAGCCTTTTTATGGATTCTGCTGCTTCAATGCTTTGTACTGGCATTTGCATTATCTTTCCGCCTGGATTGCTTTCAATCGACAAGTCCTTTTTAACTTGTTCAACTATTGGCCGACTATCAAATGACTTCCAAAAGTCTATGTCCCCCCGGTTTTTGCTTTCTTGTATTACCAGGTCGCGGTCGATTTGAATAACCGTAGCGCTTGCAACCTCAACAACTCCATCGGGGGTTCTCGATAAAATAACCAAAACGTTTTGTATTTCGCCTGAAGGCTTCCCCAGTATTTCTTTAATCTTTCGGATCTTCTTGCTTTTGGCCATGATGTTTGTTTTTAGTTCTTGCTCAATTTTTCAATCAATCGGTCCAGGTCTTCTTCACTCAATCGCTCCAGTTCTTCAACCGGCGGCGGCATTGTCATCTTATACATCTGAATAATCAATTGTACTTTTTCTTTCGGCTTCAATTTTTCGTACAACTCCCCCAGGTCTTTGATCTTGTCCTGGAGAAAGTCCGCTGCCAGCTTCTTTATTTTCGCTGTTGGAAGATCCGGCCTGACTGGTGGCCTTCCCCTTCTGTTGATATTTGGATCATTCTTTTTAAATGGCATTGTAAAACCTATGCTTTAAATTGTAATTACAATAGTTCAAAAACGCTCAATCTTCTACATACAAAGATAATCATTTTTTTACCCTATTGTTTTTCAACTCATTACAACATCAAAAAAAATCACTTGTCCCATCATTGCCCCAAATTATCACATTTTCGGCAAATTTGTGCCCGTTATGCACGCCCGTTTTCCCTATTGTGGGACAAGTCTTGTCCCGTACTCAATCACTACCATCGCAATCCAAAGGCCCAGGAAAAGAAAAAACGTAAATCTGATCAGTTCTTTAGTGTGTTTCATAAATTTGTAAGGTTTTTCCGATTGTCCATAACACTTACCACAAAACGCACTTGCCTTTTATCCACCATTAGAAATAAACCATCGGCAAGGTGGTGAATTAAACTGCCTGTCATATCCTTTTGGCCTTTCATCTTGTATTGTTCGATTAGTAACATAGTGGGAGCTTCCAGGTGGCCACTTTCCACCAGTCTTTTTACGGATCTGCTGAATGAGCTTTGAAATGATGGTTTTACATAGCCTGCACCGTACAATTCGCCTTTTTCCTTTGCCATATACAGCAATAAGGCTCTTAAATCAAAAGTGTTTTCTGGAAGTAAGACGCTGCAGGACTTATAATTTACCCATCCCCTCTGACCGCCATAAAACCCGGCACCGGAATAATACAGCAAGTCTTTTGACGGCTGCAGGCTGTCCAATATTTCTCTTTGCATCTTTCCCAGTCCTTTGCTCATAGCTTCGCTTTTATGGCCCATCCGCACCCCCATAAACCCGAAGGGGCACAACGGGCGGGGGTGCATCAGGGTTTATATCGTTTTTACTACTTCCAGGGCAATCCGATTTATTTCGGGGTCATCCAGGGGGTCTTCCTCTTGTTTTGGCTTTGGTGGCTCTAATTTCGGTGCCTTTCCCATCGCTCTCAATTCGTCATCATCGCTAAACTCCCCTTCCCTTCTGTTGGTAAATCCGCCCACCAGTTCATAAACTATTTGATGAATCTCGTTAAAGTGTTTATTGATGTGTGCAAGTGAAAGTCTTT
>JAAZFB010000193.1 GCA_012511915.1 Clostridiaceae bacterium | reverse complement strand
TTTCCTTATAAGCCTTCTGTGCGCCCAAAACCGTGCCGGGCTTTTTCTCATTCTTCATAATTCTGCTGCAAAATTTTGTATCGCTTCTGCCGGTGACAATATACAGGTGAATGCAGTTTTCTCAAATTTTAATCAGTATATCACGTTCAGCAAGATTCACCAGTTCGAATATAAGCATCTCATCAACCGTATTAAAATGTTCTGTTTTGTATATTCTAACATTTTCTCTTGCCAAAATTGTCAGCGCTTCACTACTTGTCATATCATCATCAAGCGGTATATTAGGAGCGAGGCATATATTTTGGCAACGATTAATATAAAAAGGCTTCTCTCCCATAAACAAACGTAGCCTATCCATAGCATACAGAATTTTCATCAGACTCATTTTGGGGTATTGCTTTTTGTATTCTGTTATTGCGGAAATCTCCGAGAAAATCATTATCCGCTTTTGATATATTCCCTCAAGATAAATCTCTTTCAGCTTTTGTAATACCTCAGTCTGTTGCATTCCGTCTATTTTATATGAATCATCTAAATTAAGCAGTCGCATACCATTGTCAATAGCTATATCCGGAAACTCTCGTGACATCATTGCATTTGCTGCAAAAGAATTTATGTAAATACAGTAATACGGATTTTTAAGGGCTGCCTTATTTCTTTTCTCAAAATATTTTTTCATAAACTCATAAGGCTCGGGCATCTTTTTTTGTATGCAGTTTGAAATTATATAGTCAAATATCTGCTCAAAGTCAGCTAAATCAATATCTGTAAACTGAATCAAATATGCACCAAGTTCTGATTTAAATATTCTTTTTTGACTTAATAAATTTTTTGAAAAATCTGATTTTGTAACATAAAGCTTATTCATTAATACGTTAATCAAAATATTTTTCTCACTGCATCTTGCCTCTGATATCATACGTTTCAGCTCCTATCTCAATAGATAAATATATTTATTTTAATTATCTATACAGAATTGTACCACATTCTTTTCTATGTTACAATAGGCTCGCTCAATAAATATGAGGTTAAAATATTTATCGGAGCGGATTTGTTTTTTATTCCCGGTGAGTTTAATAAGTAGATTGCAATAAGTATTACAATATTAAGTAAAATAATAACTAAGTATTTCTGTCACCGGAAAGAAATAAAAGAGGAGGTTAAAATTTTGAGAAAAGAAACATTCTATGTTCAGACAAGGGTATTTGAAAAAGGACTTACAGCTTCAGAGATGTGTGTGTATTTTTATTTGTGCAGCTGTGCCAACAAGGACGGGATATGTTTTCCTACAAGAAGGAAAATCAGGAACGCAACAGGACTGTGCAACACAACAATTACAAACAGCATCGCAGGTCTTAAAAGTAAAAACATGCTGACCTATACACCGCAGTACACTAAATCCTCAGGCGGTAAGATGCGGCAAACATCAAACCTGTATCAGATTTTTGATCTGTCTAAGAGCGAAGAATAATATGAGATTATTTTTAAGCAGGATAAAAGCGCTGGGTGGTTTCCCCTCCCTGCGCAGTGAAACACCTACCGGCAGTGCCGTTAGGGAACCCTAAATCCAAGGTGGTTTTTGAAAAGTACATCGAAATGCACCTTAGAATTTTAATAAATGCCAAAACAAAGGCATTAAAAGCACATAAAAAAACAAGGTGGTACGAAAAAGGAGGCTGATTTGCACTATGGCAAGAAAAGAAGTACCGATAAAAATTAAAGAAGTTATTTTCACATACACAGGCACAGACAATGATTTCAATGTTTTCTTAAAAGCAATAATCAATGAGTATCTGACAAAAAATATTCTTCCGGAAAAAGATTAAATATTGCTGGATATGTTAAAAAGTTTGTGGTATGTTGTGTTACTGAAGGAGGGGAACAAATTGAAAGTATGGTTATACTACCGTCTGTCGCGTGACGATGATGAAGAATTAAATTCGCTTACAAATCAGAAAAAGATATTAGTCGACTATGCTAATGCTCATGAGCATGAAATAGTCGGAGAAAGCTTTGATGATAACGTCAGCGGTATGAGCTTTGATCGTGACGGAATTGAAAAAATCTATGATGTGGTTGACTCCGGTAAAATCGAAGCAATTATTGTAAAAGATTTATCAAGACTCGGCAGACACAGAACGCAGACGGCACTGTTCATTGATTACTTAAAAACAAATAATGTTCGTGTACTTTCGGTGACAGAAAACATTGACACATTCAATGAGGATGATGATTTGCTGATTGGTTTCAAAGGAATCATCAATGATTTTTATGCCAAAGACATGAGCAGAAAAATCAGGAGCGGTTATCGTCAAAAACAAAAAGAAGGTATCTGCAATATGCCGCCGATGGGATATTACAAGGACAAAAATACAGGCGAGATAATTATTATGGATGAGCCTGCAAACGTAGTCCGTCAGATTTTTACATGGTACTTGAACGGCTACGGAATAAAAGCTATAGCACGGATGTTAAATGAAAAAGGTATTAAATCCGCAGCATATTATCAAAAGCAATACAACAAGAAAAATCTCGGAAGCAACAAACCGCAAATTGCATTCAAATACTTATGGGAAAACACAGCGGTGAAAAGAATATTAGAAAATGAATTTTACATAGGCACATTGATTTGTCATAAACAGGAAACAAATAAAATCAGCAAAACACGCAAGACAGTTCCAAAGGAAGAACAGATAAGACATGAAAACTTTGCTCCGCCACTCATATCAAAAGAAATGTGGGATCAGGCACAGTTTCTTCTGTCAGACAAACCAAAGCGTAATGTCCGTGCCGGTAAAAATAAGCCTCACCACCGATATACAGGACTGCTGGAGTGTGAGGACTGCGGTTGCAGCTTCGTAGCACACATCAGAAGATGGCAAGGTAAACCTGACAGGATTGAGTACACCTGCAATGGATACCATCGCTATACAAAAACATATTGCACGCCTCACAGAATTGACGAAAGAACCTTGGATAAGCTGATAAACGATGAACTTATTCAAATAAAAAGTGAAGCGCATAGGAATTGGGAAAGTATTGAAAATGACGTTAAAGTTTGGGTTGCTCAGAAAAACAATGTATCAAAAAGAATAGATTCTCTGAATAACCAAATCAATAGCCTTGAACTGGATATTGAAAAAATACTGATGGAGCGTATTAATGATAAGGAAAACCGTGCCGTCTATGATAAAATGCTTGAAAAACGTAAAACAGAGATAGCTGCTTGCAGGGAGCAAATACAGAGCATCAAAAACATTGACGTTACAATAAAAAAGCGTAAGGCTGAAATCGAGCAGAGTATTGACCTGATTGATGAAATTGTCGCAGCTGACGGTATCTCAAATACGCATCTCCGAATGCTTGTGGAAAAGATACTGATAAGAGAAAAAGAAAATGGATTGTCACTGGAAATCATATTAAAAGCACCGTTCCTGCAAAAGGTTAACGAGTATGATGAGAACGGTGAAATATCAGCCTGCTTCGTAGAACTTCATGACGGTAGCGTATAAAAAATATTCTGAAAATATACTGAAATTTGTCTGTACTTTCAAGATTCCTTGTGCTATTGTGTGTTGCTGAAGGAGGATTGATAAAATGAATAAATTGGAAGAATTCTGGTACGGTAATGTAAGACCAAACGAAAAAGGCTTCAAGCGGCGGACGGAATACGAAAAGTTATTAAACTTAATCACCCGGAATGAAGAAAATTTAATTGCATCGCTCAATGACAGTGAAAAGGAAACATTTTCAAGGTACAGAGAATGTATGGACGAATTTACGGGGATCAGTGAATGTCAGATATTCACTGAGGGTTCAGACTCGGGGCAAGATTTATAATTGAATGTATGAATGAAAGCGGCGGTATATTTGAGGATTTAACCTAAAATATACCGCCGTTAACTATGTGTGGGCAAAAGAAGCATCACAAGGCAAAATTAAGGGCTGTACACACCGAATCAAAGAGATAAGGATTGTGCACAACCAGATTGCTTAAATCAGAAACACGGGGCGTTTTAAGGCAATGTTCAGGGGCATATTATTCACAAGCACGTTTGTTCGTATAATACTATCTCATTTTTTACATAATCTTCACTATGCGGAAAAGTTTATTAATATCGCTTTTATACTATGCCTAAAGTTTTGTTTATAGATATTCATTCTAAAGGGTAGTGTAAAATGACTTTAAAGTTAAATAATGGATTGAAAGAATGGTAATATTGGTTGATAAATATGGCGGCCTTATTAAGTCAATTGTGAGTTATCATTTGGGAAACAGATAACATTTCCATTAATGTTGTAGGAAAAGATACACTGTTGAAGGAAGAGTTATTCAAAGTTACTGAATCATTTAAATAAAGACCCTAAAGGCGATTATCTTTTATGATAGTCGTCTTTTATATTTTGAAAAAAGTTATTGACAGCTCCGGACTATTGTGATAGTATATAAACACAAACTACTACAATAGTCTAGAGGTGTTTATATGGAAAGCATTAAATTGTTTGACAGTGAGTTAAAACTGATGGAGTTGATTTGGGAAAATCCGAACATTAGTGCAAAAGAGTTATCTCTATTGGCTGGAGAAACAATTGGATGGAATAAAAACACCACATATACCGTCCTTAAAAAATTAGTTGCCAAAAAAGCTGTTTCAAGGGTGGAACCTAATTTTATTTGTGTGCCTTTGATAGAAAAGGAGCAGGTCAGATATGACGAGGCAAAAGCGCTTGTTGACAAGCTGTATGACGGTTCGGTGAAAATGCTGTTTTCATCTTTTTTAAACCAAGAGAAGCTATCAAAACAAGAAATTTTACAAATAAGAAATTTAATTGACACGTTTGATAAGGATGGTGGGTGAATATGTATGAATCGTGTTTTTACTTTGTAATTAATATGAGTATAAGCGGGTCGCTTGTTATCCTTTCGCTTTTGATAGTGCGGCAAATAAAGATTATTTCAAGAAGGCTTTTATATGTTCTTTGGTTTGTGGCACTGATAAGAATGCTGCTGCCCTTTGCAATATCCAGCAGCATTAGCGTGTTTAACTATTTAAGCGGGTTAATAAAAAAATTAATTCCTGTAGGGAATTTGTTTGATGCGAATTTCACAGTCTCAAATTATTTTAACGCGGCATTATCTTATTCGCCGATGGAGTATAAGACACAAAGATTTGAACATGTTTTCGGTATAAGCTCCTGTATCTGGTTGATGGGCGTATGTATTTCTTTGATTGCAATAATAGTTATTTATTGCTCCACAATTCGTCAATACAAAAATGCAGTTCATCTGAAAGACAATATCTATGAAGATAAAACTGTATTATCACCGTTTTTGTTGGGAATTAGAAATCCTAAAATTATATTACCAATTGGACTGGATATAAGTTCCTCACAAGCGGTACATATTATTGCACACGAAAAAACTCATATGCAAAGAATGGATAATCTATGGCGAATCATTGGATTGGGTACCGTCTGTATACATTGGTTTAATCCTATTGCTTGGTTTGGATTTTTCTTCTTTTTAAATGATATGGAGCTTTCCTGTGATGAAGCTACCACAAAAACATACGGTTTTGCCAAAAAGAAGGAATACGCCGAGGCATTATTTAGTATTGCGGGAAATCGGCAAAACAAAAATCTTATTCACGCTTCTTTTGGGAAGTCAGACACTAAGTCAAGGGTGCTTAATGTACTTGCGTATAAGCGCTTATCTGTGTTCGGGATTGCTGCGTCAATTGCATTTTTATTGCTTGTTGCGATTATGCTTCTTACAAACCCAAAAGTATAGGAGGTCAAAAAATGTTAAAAGAAATGAAAGGCTTTGTAACAGGAGTAGCTGTTACTTTGGTAGTGAGCTTTACTGCCTGTATCGTGTTTGCATCTTCGGGCGAACAAAAAATCAGCGCTCTGTTTGACAATATTAAGGTATTGATAAACGACAGTGAGGTTGAATTAACCGATGCAAACGGAAATGCGGTTGAACTGTTTATTTATAATGACACAACATATATTCCTGTTCGTGCCATTGCCGGTGCATTTGGTAAAGAGGTAATCTGGGACGCTGATAACAAAAAAGTGATAATTAACGACCCTACGCCCATGTCCATGTCAGAACCGTTGCCGATTGATACACATTATGTGCCGCTACCTGATATTGATAGTGAAAAAGTTGTGGGAAGCACTGTCGATGAAAATCATGTAATTAACAATGATATAATTTTCGAGAAAACTCAAGGATATGCTAAGGTTATAGAAAAGAATCCGGATGCATTTCTTTTGATTGATGAAAAAGGAAATTATTTTGCCGTCTGTCGGATAGAGAAAAACGGCGGCTATTCAGATATTTGTATTACTAAATATAGCAGCAGCGGAATTGAAATAAAAAAACAAACCTATGGCGGCAGTGATTTTGATTGGGCAAGTGCTGCGAAATACAACTCCAAAATCGGCATTGTAATATCGGGCATCAGCCAATCTTTTGACGGTGATTTTGCCAATACCGGCAATTTGCCTTTTATTGCCTGTATCAACCCTGAAACACTGGCAGTTAAATGGACGTCACCTGTTCAGATTGCCGATTCTGTCTATCACGTTTCGGATAAAGCGGTTTATGTTGTTCGCAATGAAGACGAAAAGTATAGCGGAAAGGGTGAGCTTAAATTATCCATTGTAAAGCTGGATGCTAACGGAAACAAAATTTGGGCAACCGAGCCCCTTTCGCAATGGATACATGCTGTTACCGAGCTTAGTGCCGGCAGGGTTATTGGTATCCAAAAGTTTAGTGATAATCAGGCGGTGCAAAAAGGCGGAGCAATAAATTGTTATGGCAAAGATGGGAAAAAGCTTTTGACTTTTGAAGCTGATTGTTATGGGGATATATCTCCGACAAATGACGGCGGTTTCATTATGGTTTCAAGCCGCAATATAAAAACAATTCCACAGCCTGCATACATTTCCTCAATTTGGTATGATACCGAAACAGTAGTTACGAAATATGATAAGGAATATAAAGTTGAGTGGCGTAAAACCTATGATAGCGTCAAGGATGCACTTGGATTCGACAAAGTGCTTCCTCTTAGTGACGGAAGTGTAGTGGTGGAGTAAGTTGTATTTTCGCAGTTTAGGTCAAGAAAAAAATCTGACAGCATGGTCAATGTCATTAAGTTAAGTCAAAAAATAAAAAGGCTAAGTAATCATAAGTTACTTGGTCTTTTTTGTTGCGTAAATAAATTTTAGTATAATCTCATAGAGTGGTTACCCTAAACTGCATAAAAACAACAAAACCGCTTGAAATCAAGCGGTTTTCATTGACCTTTCGGTTTCTTTATGTCTTTGCACCTAATATTTGATACAATTTTGCATAATATACCTTTTCGCAAAATAAGGAGTTCATTTTGCCGAATTGTTAAGAGGTGTACACCCTATAGACCAATTGATCAACCTGATTCACCATTTTTGCATAATCGTAAGTTCAGTATAGGATTAATCTTTGACTAATATACATAGCACCGACTTCTTTAGTTCTTGAAATAAGCGGTTCTTACTGTATCAATGGTCCCTGCACCTATGTGTGTCTGTCGTACGAAACAGATGCCATTATGTTTCTAATCTTTTTTGGCAAATTTACAAATGTTTCAGGGTTGTTGCTAACACACATTATCAATGGGTCAGCAAGGCTTATTTCAAGCGTTGTCAACTCAAGGTCTGCATTCACAGTAAACGCCAGCCCGTTCGACACCACATTTCCTATTTTTAGATTAAGAGTGCCCTCACCACTCGAAATACCGCAAAGCCTCAAATCGCCAACGGATTTTGCGCCACTGACAGCCGCAATGCCACCCGTCAGCCATTCATAGGAGCTTTCATATATGGCATAGTCGTCGCCATATTGATCATACCCATTGATGGTGATTGCATTTAAATCAAACCCGGCACTTGTGAAGAAGGAGATGTTGCCATCATAACCAATCTTCAGTCTGTCAAGCCTTCTGCCGGGAAGGACATTCACGTCAAACTCGGACGGTTTCGGCAATTGCACACCGCATTCAATCCGTCAAGAAATAATCGAACAGCTCGTGCTTTGCGATATACAGCGTGTGTTCGCTCTTGCGAAAGACCACGAGGTCAGCTTCATTGAAATGGCGGGCAAGAAGGCTCAAAATGACAATGAGAAAAGCATTAGAAAGGCAAAAACGGAGTACTCCAAAGCCGAAAACCGCATTCGACAGCTTGACGACATTATTTCTCAAATATATGAGGATAAGGTCAGCGGAGAGCTTAGTTCCGAGCGGTTCGCTAAAATGCTCGGCAAATACGAACAGGAGCAGACTGAGCTAACGGTAAAAATGGATGCCCTTCGCCCCGTGCTTGAGCAAGCTAAAGCGCAGACACAGGGCATTGACAAGTTTCTGCGGACGGTTAAGAGGTTCACGGAGATTAAGGAATTGAGTGCCGAGGTTGTAAGCGAATTCATCGAGCGGATTGAAGTCGGCGAAACGGAGATGGTGAACCAACGGCGGTTTCCGCACTGGGCAGATGAAAAGAGGCAAAACATAAGAATTGTGTACAACTACATCGGCACAATACCACAAGAGGGAGAGCCAATCACGGCAAGTGCAAGTGGAAAAACAGTGTATAAAGGATAATGGCGTGAACTTCGAGGGGTTCACGCCAATTTTTTAGGCATTGGGGTTTAGTCCATAAGGCGTTTATACTGACGAAGGGATTTCTGCGGTCACCACCAAGAAACGCGATGGCTTCAATCAGATGGTAGCTGATGCTCTGGAGGGCGACATAGACCTCATCGTCACAAAATCAGTCAG
>JAAZFB010000192.1 GCA_012511915.1 Clostridiaceae bacterium | reverse complement strand
GTATAGGCTATAACGGGACAAAGGGATTTCAATTTTTACAAAACGTTCTTACAACAACAGATGTAGTAAGATATGCTTATATCACCACCAAGGAAGTAGAGCTGGGAGATGACGATGTTCTCATATTAGATTACAAAATAAATATTAAAAATTTTGGAGAGTCGCCATCGTCATTTCGCCTAGGATGCATTAACAGCAACTCAATCCAAGACTCTATTTTCATGATTTCAGATAATTACATAAAAGTGGCAGAAGGGTATGGATCGGAATATGAGGACTATTATTGCCAAACCGATACCTGGTACACCGTGGTACTTAAGATAACCCCAACCGAGCAGACAGGATATTTGCTTGATGAGGCGGGTGATGTTTTAATTAAGGTTGACAGGGAGATTGATGCGGGAAGTACAATAAAAATCTACCCAATAAATCTTGAAGGTGGTTCCCCAGAAAGCCCGGATAGAAGCTTGGACAGGGAGGTTATCATAGACGACGTTAATCTCTATAGAATTGCTCCGGATACTTACGCTTTAAATATTGACTCGGACGCAAGTACACCGGACGGTGCAATACTGGAGGTTAATGCCGAGGTTACTATCGCCTTCAACCAGCCGGTTATACCCAATAAAGGTGAAATTATATCCCTTTACAGCTGTGGTATGCAGGTGACAGCCGAGTATAAAATCAGCAATGACGGAGTAAACGCTATTAAAATTAAATTTACACAGCCCTTAACATACTTTACAGAATATGAGCTTAAATACGAGGGAATACAAGGTTTGGCAGGCAATGTTCTGGAAGGAGAGAAATATGTTTTCTTTACAACGGAGGATGTAGATGTAATGGGTGTAACATCACAGCCAAACATTCTGTCAAATGGTACGGTTTCAGCCGGAAATATAAATTTGGCTGTAAAAAACGTCGGTGAGCAGATTCAGGCGGCGTTTATAGTGGCTATGTATGAAAATCCTGATTGCCCAAGGCTTATGGGGGTTGAGGTTTTTTCGAGCACTGTTGTACCATCGGGGCAAAACGATATACCCTTAACCCTCTCCGGCAGCTACCAAAATATTGAAATGGTAAAGATTTTTGCCTTTGAAAGCATAGACAATATTTCACCTTTGATGAAGGATTATGTTGTTATAGAATTGACGGAAGGAAAATGATTATGCATAAAAAGTTAATCGCACTTTTTGCATTGATTTTTATGGGATTCGCCATGCCTAGCATGGCACTCCCTTCCTCATGGGCGTACGGCCCTCCCTATACGCATATTACAGGCGATAGAATAGCTGCAAATATGCCCGTCCCCTTTGACACTGAAACCGACCATGCAACAGTTGGATTTATAGATTTTGAAATCACCGATTACACGCCCTTTACACCTTCGAATTTCCCCAGAGAGGGAGTGGGGGTAGAGGATAGAGAAGAAACGTCGTACAGCGGTACTCATTCCCTTAAAATAACTAAAAACGCAGATAGTCCTCAGCTGGGCGCAACCCTAGTGCTCAATCCGAATGTTCAGCCCGGTGACTGGTACACTTTTTCCTGTATGATATATGCTGCAGACATTACCGAGGGTTCGCCTCGTATTGTTATTCAGACATATAGTGCCGAAGGAATATGGATAAGGGAAAGGTCGGTGGGTAGCAGTATTATAAGTAACACGGATTGGTATAAGCTTACGGCCCTCATAGAGATTCCTGAGGAAGGTGCCCGACTTAGAATTATGTGCTATCTTCCGCAGGCGACGGGTGGCACGGCATATTACGATGATTTGACATTAAAGAAGATGAGACTCGACCCTATGGACACTGTTTTGCTTACTCCTTCATACAAAGGCCTAATTTACGGTGAGGGTGGCATGGGTGACATCAATATGGATATTATGGTTTACGACTATAACGGTGTTTACAGCATGACGGATATGGGGTTTAAATCTCAAATAGTGGATGAATCGGATAATATAATTATGATAACCGAAACTGAGGACGTAACATCGAAAATGAGTGTTTCGTTTTCATCAAAAAGGCTTGGATACGGCGAGTACTATCTACAGGGTATTTTGTACGAAAAACAGACTGAAACAATTATTTCCCAAAAAGAATGGACGATAAGAAAACGCAGTGCAGACTATCGCCCAACGGTTTATCTTGACGAGCATAATAGGCTTATTAAAGACGGGGAACCGTACTTTCTTATGCAGATGTACAATTCAAACGCCTACGACGATTTTATAGACGACACCGTAGGCACACCCATTAAAACAATGACACATTACGGTATGGGGTGGTGGCTGCTTAGAGACCAGTATACAGATATGCTTCAAAGAATGCGTGACAATGGGCTTCAAATCAGATTGACACTGCTCACCTTTGTATTCAGCAATTTATCACAAGTAGAGGCAAGAGATCTTATAACCGAACAGGCAGATATCCGTTCTCTTGTAGAAGATATTATAAGTGCGTATTGTGAAGATGAGGTTTTACAGGGATATTACCTTTTCGATGAGGCGGACCCGGTTAGATACGGCGAGGAGATAAGATGGCTTAACGAGATATGTGCCAATGCAGATATAAACAGGCCCACGGCAGGTGTTACAGACAAAATGCATCGGTATGGAATATTCACGAAAATGGTTGACATAATCGGTACAGACCCCTATCCCGTAATGGGTCGAGAGGACGACGATATAGCAAAAGTAGGCAGATATGTTAAACAGCTTAAAACCGATTTTCCCAACAGGCCGGTTTACATTGTTTTGCAGGGCTTTCATTGGAAGGTCCCCGGATCTTTGCGCGCACCATCCGAGGAAGAAATGCGCAACATGATGTGGCAAGCCTTTTGCGAGGGAGCCCAAGGGCTAGAATGGTATTCATACAGAGCAATGAAAAACGATGATGAAAAGCCTTTTTCGCAGTGGTGGCAAGAAGCCGCAAACCTTTATAGTGAAGCGGAAAGATTTTCCCCTGTTCTTATGTCAGCGGAGCCTGCACCTCATTACCAGGTGGAAGGCGGTGGAGAGTGGTTAAATATACTATCAAAGCGCTATAACGGAAAATCCTATATATTTTCAGTTAATAATACAAAACAAGAGGATTCGGCACAGATCAAGCTTGAAGGAGCTTTGATGGTTAAAGATGCTTTAAGTGGTGAGGTTTATACCCTTGATGAAAATGGCACTTTCGATGTGAACTATGATACTCTGGATGTAAAAATTTTTGAGATTGAGCAAAAATCTTACCCATCACCACAGGCAGAGCTTAAAAGTTTAGGCTTTTCAAATTGCGCAGTATCTTACATTATAACATATGACGAGCAAGGCAATGCCATATTAAATATTCCTGAGAATGTGGAGGTTATTCGTTACGGCGCGCAGATAAGCCCTAATGCGAGACTTTATATAAATGGCATAAGGAAAGAACTTGAAGGCGGAATTGACATTTCACAACTTGATAGGATAACAGTTAGGGTCGAGGGAGAGGACAAGAACTTTTTTACGGAAAAGACCTATTTTATCTCCGGAGCATCCAGCCCATCCTATTTATTTTGCAGAAATGTTAACTGACTGCACAGAAAGGTATGATTTAAAATAAAAATTATAATCGGCGGAGACATGGTTCCTACAGAATCAAATTTTGATGAATTTTGCGAAGGAAGAATTGAAAAGCTTATTGACAGTGGCATAAAGAAAGCCTTATCGCAGGCGGATTACCGTATTTTTAATTTGGAATGCCCTCTGTACGACGGTAATACTCCAATACCTAAAACAGGACCAAATCTTGCAGCTCCCGTATCCACAATAAATGGAATTTTGAAATTCAAGCCTTCACTTTTAGGATTTTCAAACAATCATATCTTAGACCACGGGGATGAAGGGCTTTTTTCAACAATGACGGCTTTAAGAGACAATAATACTGAGTTTATAGGTGCGGGGGAAAATTTGCAGGAAGCCACAAGACCATATGTCTTTGAGCTAAACGGCATAAGGGTAGGTATTTACGCCTGTGCCGAAAACGAGTTTTCCATAGCGGGAAAGAATAAACCTGGTGCTAATCCTTTTGACCCTTTAGAAAGCCTTGACCATATTTCAAGCCTAAAAAAGACTTGTGATTATGTGGTTGTCCTTTACCACGGAGGTAGGGAACATTATCGCTATCCGTCGCCCTACCTTCAAAAAATATGCCGCAAAATTGCGGAAAAAGGTGCTGATTTAGTGCTTTGCCAGCACAGCCACTGTATAGGATGTTATGAGGGATATAAGGGATCAACCATATTATTCGGGCAGGGGAACTTTTTGTTTGACCGCTCTGAAAGCGAGTTTTGGCAGACAAGTCTTTTGGTTTTAGCGGATTTTGATGTAAAAATGACCGTTAAATACCTTCCTATATGCAAAGACGGAAGCAGTGTGCGAATGTCTAATGATGAGGAAGTAGAAAAAATTCTTTCGGAGTTTGAAACGCGCTCAAAACGAATACTTGAAGAAGGCTTTCTGGAGAAAAACTATGTTGAGTTTGCGGACGGTTTGCTAAACAGTTATCTTTATAGATTCTTAAAACCCGATTATCCCTTTGAGGAGTTTTCAGAGTCTATTCTCGATGATACTTATTATCTTAGCGCTTTAAACGAAATTCGCTGTGAGGCCCATAAGGAGGTTATTATGACGGCAATAAAGCAAAGACTTGAGAGGAGATTTAAAGGTGAGCATTAATAATATTGAAAATGATTATGGTTTTTACAACCTTAAATTTCAACTTGCTGAGCATGTATATTCAAGAAGCGACAAATGCTTTGAACGGGATAAAAAAGTGCGGGAAGGGCTGAGCAGCGCCGCACAACTAAAAGAATATACTGAAAAAATGCGCGAGCGATTTGTGACTTCAATGGGGCAAATTCCCTACAACCCAAAGCTGCCCCTTAACGCTATGGTTACGGGAGTGATTGAGGACGAAGATTTAACCATTGAAAAAATAATTTTTATGTCCCGACCCAATGTGTATGTAACCGCTAATTTATACATTCCAAAAAAGCGAAAAGAGCCTTGCGGTGCCGTATTGTTCCAGTGCGGGCATGCAGTACAGGGGAAAGCAAATCCCCAATATCAAAGGGTTGCCCGCATAATTGCCCTATCGGGACTAATCGTGCTTGTGCAAGACCCGGTGGGGCAAGGGGAGAGGTACAGTTATATTGAAAAAGTAATAAAAATTCCCATTATACCTCCCACAACGCAGGACCACGACTACGCAGGCATCCAGTGTTTTTTAACGGGAGACTCACCTGCAAGGTGCTTTATAAGCGACGCTATGCGAGGGATAGATTATCTCCAGTCGCGCCCCGAGGTTGATAAGAGTAAAATAGGACTTACAGGTTCATCAGGCGGGGGCACAATGACAGCCCATATGATGGTTTGTGACAGCCGGCCAATAGCCGCCGCCCCTGCCACCTTTATAACCACAAGGGGCGCATATCTGCGCGCCGGAGACGGGCAGGACGCAGAGCAAATATGGTTAGACGCTACCCACTATGGCTTTGACCACCATGAGCTGATGATGTGTTTTGCTCCCAAGCCTTTATTAATACTTGCGGTTGACAGTGATTTCTTTCCCATTGACGGAACCTGTTCGTTATATAAAGACTTAAAAAGGTTTTGGGAAATGAGCGGTAAGGGTTCAGATTTCGAGCTGTTTGTAGACCAAAGCACTCACAAATTTACCGATACCTTGGCTGCCCGCGCAGGTTACTTTTTTGCCAAAGCGCTAAATGGCGAGGATAGAAGAGTGTTTCCGGCTGAGGTGAGGGAAATAGAGCCTCATCTTTTAAACTGTACAAAAACCGGACAGGTGGCTACGGAGTATCCCGACGCAAAATTCATATACCATGAAAACCTTGAGCGGTACAGGGAAAAGCGCAGTTTAACGAATAAGGTAGAGTGGCTAAGAGAAAAGGTGGACTTTGAGCGCAGGCCTGTGGATTTTAATCTGCGCACCTTTTATACCCATTATGAAAACGGGCTTTTTATCTCACATATGCTTTGGTTTACTCAGGATAAAATAGCCTGCCATGGAATAATGTTTAAAGACTTTGATAAAAAAGACGAAAAACTCCCTGTTGAGATTTGCCTGTGGGGCGACGGTACAGACGATATTGAAAACAACATTCGCTTTATTAGAAAGATATGCGATAAATGCGAAACCGCATTTGTAGTTGATTTAACTGGGATTGGCAAGTCCGAGCCCGACGCCATAAACCCGAAAGGATTAAAAGAAGCAGATGGCACTATAAGCAAACTTAATAAGGATCTTATATTCCTAAACGATTCCCTTTGCGCTATGAGGGTTTATGACCTTGAAAGAACGGTGGAAATGCTGAAAACACTGCCCAATGCGGGTGTGATTTCACTGTTTGGCAAGGGCTTTTCAGCGGTATATGTAAATCTCTATAAGATTCTTCATGAAGAAATGAAAACTGAAACAGAGGATGATGTAAGTCCAAGGGAAATAGTGGAAAACAAATATTATGAGAATTACAATATAGGTT
>JAAZFB010000191.1 GCA_012511915.1 Clostridiaceae bacterium | reverse complement strand
AGCAAAAAATCATCTCGCAAATATAACACTATATTTGATTGAATTTAGTATAAGTGATGAAAGGGTTAATAGCTTGATATACGATTATTGAATTTAGGGTATAATTTGGTTTAAGGGTAGGTTTTAAATTTGAGAAAATATAGTGTTATAACTGATGTAGGCAATAAAAGAGCAGTTAACCAAGATAATTATTTTGTCGGGGATAACTGGTGCATAGTTGCTGATGGAATGGGTGGTCATAAGGGTGGAGAAGTCGCAAGCAAAGCCGCAATAGAAATAATAAAGAAGGGTATCAAACAACAGTCATTCGGTATTGAAGCATTGCTAAAAAACGTCATCATTCAGGCAAATAGAGCAATTTATGATATGTCTTTAAACGACCCGGAACTTGAGGGAATGGGTACAACAGCTGTGCTGTGCTATTTTGAGGATAAAACCGCATATATTGCGCATGTTGGTGATTCACGGGCATATCATTTATCCGATGATACTTTCGTACAGCTAACCAACGACCATTCTATCGTGCAAAATCTTATTGAAAGCGGCACTATAACACCGCAGGAAGCGAAAAATCACCCGCAGAAAAATTTAATCACCCGTGCAATCGGCACGGACAGCACAATTGAGGTGGATATTTGTAAAGTTTCACTCAAAAAGGGTGATTATATTATGCTTTGCACCGATGGGTTAACATCATTTTTATCTGACAGCGAAATTAAAACTATAATAAAAACAATGGATTCGGATGAGGCAGTTACCAAACTTGTTGATATGGCTAACAGTAACGGCGGAACTGATAACATTACCATTGTTTTGATTTTGGTTTAAGGGGGGGGAATTTTGATGATAGGCAAGGTATTGGGCAAAAGATATGAAATTATAAAGAAAATAGGCGATGGAGGCATGGCAGATGTATATAAAGCACGTTGCCTTCTGTTAAATCGTTTTGTTGCCGTTAAGATTTTGCGGTCTGAGTTTGCCAAGGATGCGGAGTTTTTAACCCGTTTCAACACAGAGGCACAAGCTGCGGCAGCCCTTTCACACCAAAATATAGTCAGCATTTTTGATGTGGGACGTGAGGGGGATATAGAATATATTGTCATGGAACATGTCGAGGGCATGACATTAAAAGAATACATCAAGAAAAACAAAATGTTGAGTTGGCGCCAATCGGTTGATTTCGCAATACAAATCTGCAGGGCGCTTATTTGCGCCCACAACAGTGGTATTATTCATCGTGATATAAAACCGCAAAACATTATTATAACGCCGGAAGAAGTACTAAAGGTAACGGATTTTGGAATAGCAAGGGCGGCATCCGTTTCGTCAGTAACACTTACCGGAAGCACCATGGGAAGTGTACATTATTTATCACCTGAGCAGGCACGGGGCGGATACACCGATTTTAAGAGTGATATATATTCCCTTGGCATTGTGATGTATGAAATGGTAACCGGAAGACTTCCGTTTGAGGGCGAAAATACTGTATCTGTAGCAATAAAGCAGATACAGGAAGCACCTGTTTCGCCAAAAGAGTATAACATTGCAGTCCCCTTAGCAGTAGAAAATATTATACTAAAAGCTATGAATAAAGAACAATCAAAAAGATATCAAACGGCAAATGATTTACTGCGTGATTTGGAACGTGCGAAAGTGGACCCTGAAGCTGAAATAAATATGCTTGAAATAGTAGAGAGCGAACAAACTAAAAAAATACCGATTGTAACCGGAGATATTACAAAAACAGCCCAAACTGACAATGATGAACGCATCCCCAAAAAGGCAGACGAAAGTAAGAACAATAGCAAAGAAAGTAAAAAAACGGTCTTTTGGGCGGTTATTACGTCGGTAGTTTTAGTTGCCGCATTAATAGTTGGGGCAGTTGCAATTTTGTACCCGGGTATGTTTGGCGGTGTCTCGGCAAATGAAGTAAAAGTTCCGGATTTGCTGGGAGAAGTATACGAAGATATAATAGATCAATATGCCACAAAAAATATTACGCTAACCCTTGTTCAAACGGTAAGCAGTGAGGACTATGAAAAAGGTGAAATTGTGTCCCAAAATCCTAAAGCCGACAAAATAGTAAAACTACCCCTTACGATTGAAGTAACTGTCAGTAAGGGCTTGGCAGAAATTAGTTTAGAAAATTGCGAGCGGAAGGGTTTTATTGAAACAAAACTTGCCCTTGAGGATATGGGTATTAAAGTTAGGGAAGAGCGAGAAGAAAGTGATACAATTGCAGAAGGAATAGTAATTCGCACAAGTCCCGGCGCAAACGCTACCGTAAAAGAGGGCGAAACGGTAACGCTGTATGTCAGCAGCGGTGTTGGGGATAAAAAAGTATTAATGCCTAACTTGGTTGAACTCAATATTCAGCTTGCAAAAAAAATATTAGCGGATAATAATCTTTTAGAGGGCGAGATAAGAGAAGTATATAGCAGTAAACAGATTGGCACAGTTACCGAACAGGGCGTGCCGTCTAACTCTGAGGTAAAACCGTACACTAGTGTGGACCTTTGGGTCAGCATAGGGGAGCAACCTCAAAGCAAAATTGTTACCATTACAATTCCGCAAAACAAAGATAAAACAAACATAAAGATAGTTGCTGACGGGAAGATTATTCATCACGCAACGCACAACAGTAGCGAAGGCGCATTCGATATTACAATTAACGGCAAAGATTCTGTTTTGCTTGAAGTTTATTATGATGATGTGCTCTCGCGTACTATGTCGGTGAATCTATGACAAATGGAATTATTTTAAAAGGTATAGGCGGGTTTTATTATGTCCAAACCGATTTAGGCATTATACAATGCAAGGCAATGGGCAGATTGCGAAAAGAAAATATAACACCTGTTACAGGTGATATGGTAAAAATACGGATTTCTGAGGAAGACCCTAAAGAGGGCGCCATTGAAGAAATCGCAAAACGAAAAAATTCCCTTATGCGCCCCCCGGTGGCAAATGTTGATGCAATTGCTGTCGTAATATCGACTGCCAACCCCAAACCTGATTTTTTAATGGTTGATAAGCTTATAGCAACAGCTGAATATATTAAGATTAGAATAATTATTGTTGTAAATAAAATCGATATAGCTTCCGGTGACGAAATAATTAATATATATAAAAAAGCAGGTTTCGAGACGGTTAAGACTTGTTCTCAAACAAATGAAGGCATTGACGAGCTTAAAAGTATGATGACAGATAGAATTACTTCATTTGCCGGGAACTCCGGTGTTGGGAAAACGAGTATTTTAAACTGCTTTGGTTTTGACCTTTTAACCGGAGATGTGAGTAAAATCAACAGGGGCAAACATACAACACGTCATTCTGAGCTGTTGCCATTTAAGCAGAATAGGTACGTTATAGACACACCCGGTTTTTCATTATTAGAAATTACGAGTATAAGGTCAAATCAACTAAAAGACTATTTCAGAGAGTTTGCCCGTTTCGAAAATTGTCGGTTTGCAGATTGTATTCATATAGGGGCAAAACCTAACATTTGCGGTGTTGGTGCTGCGCTTGAAAAAGGGGAAATATGCCACAGCCGGTATAAAAGTTATATGGATGTTTATAATGATTTAAAAGATATTAAAGAGTGGGAGAAATAATATAGGAAGGTAGTGTCTTAAATATTATGAAGATTAAACTTGCACCGTCGCTGCTTGCGGCAGACTTTTCAAAATTGGGGGAAGATATTAAAGGCATTCAAAGTTATGTCGATATGTTACATCTTGATGTAATGGATGGGCACTTTGTACCGAATATTAGTTTTGGACCGCCTGTTATTGAGGGAATAAGAGGGGTTACGGATATTGAATTTGATGTCCATCTAATGATTGAAAAACCGCTCTCGTATATAGAGAAATTCGTAATAGCAGGGGCGGATATAATAACGATTCATGTAGAAGCGCCTGATGATACTGCAAAATGTATTCAACTTATAAAATCGTTGGGCAAAAAGGTCGGAATAGCATTAAATCCCGATACCCCGCCTTACTCAATAAAACAATTTGTAGACGAGATTGATATGGTTCTTCAAATGACAGTATTCCCTGGCTTCGGTGGTCAAAGCATGGTAAAACAAGCACTTGAAAATATACCCTTGATAAGGGAAATGATAGGACCTAACACAGATTTGCAAGTGGACGGTGGAATTTATACCGAAAACTGCGGAGAACTTACAGCATTAGGGGCAAATGTCATAGTTTCGGGGACGGGGATTTTCCGTATGCCAAATCCGGTAGTTGCGGCATTAGAGCTCAGAAAAGCTGCAATAGCAGGGCAAAAAGCATGAGGGCATACATTTTTGGGGCGTTGCAGGCGAAAGTCGAGGATGCAATATTTTATAAAAGGCTCAAATTCGCTGAAAACAGTATTATTATTTGTGCGGACGGCGGATACAATATCGCTATGTTAACGGGTATTAAGCCGGACGTTGTAATAGGCGATATGGATTCGTTAAAGGGAGCAATACCGCAAGATATAAAAACAATAATTCATCCAAAGGCAAAGGATAAAACTGATATGCACCTGTGTATTGATTATGCCTTGGAAAACGGTTTTAATGAAATTGTATTGCTAAACGCCTTTGGTGGTAGAATTGACCATAGCATATCAGCGTTAATATCGCTTAATTACATAATGGAAAACGGCGGAGAAGGAATGCTTGTTACAAAACACAGCAAGGTTTTTTTGATTAACCGAAGTGCTACCGTAAAAAGAAATATTTATTCAAAAATTTCACTGATACCCTTTACCGAAACAGTAAAGGGTGTTACAACCAACGGGCTGCAGTATCCGCTTAAAGATGCTACGCTGTACCAAAGCGCAAACCTTGGTATAAGCAACGCTTTTTGTTCAAATGAAGCTACAATCGATATAAAAGAGGGTGTTTTGGGTATTATTTGCGAGGCGGATTGATAAAAGATAGTGTTTAGTATTAAACGACAACAATGAAGAGGTGTTAACTAATGAAAAAATTAGGCTTTGGATGTATGAGATTGCAACTTTTAGATAGTGAAGACCAAAAGAGTTTTGATGTTGATCAGATTATTTCGATGGTTGATTCTTTCATAGAGCAGGGATTTACATATTTTGATACCGCATATTTCTATCACGAAGGTCAAAGCGAAAAAATCATTAAAACAGTGCTAGTTGACAGGTATGCCCGAGATAGATTTGTGCTTGCCACAAAGCTTCCCTGCATGAGTTTAAAAGCGGAGGACGACTTAGAAAGAATATTCAATGAGCAACTAAATAAAACAGGAGTGCAATATTTCGATTACTATTTGTTGCATTGTCTATATGAGAGGGCTTATGAAACGGTACAGAAATTAAATGCATTTGAGTTTGTCGAACAGAAGAAAAAAGAGGGCAAAATAAAAAGGATGGGGTTCTCTTTTCACGACCGCGCAGATGTTCTTGAAAAAATCCTTACAGAGCACCCCGAGTCTGAGTTTGTGCAGCTTCAAATAAATTATTTGGATTGGGAAAATCCAGACGTAGAAGCAAGGAAATGTTATGAGGTTGCTTTGGCTCATAAAAAAGAAATTATAATTATGGAACCGGTAAAAGGTGGCAGATTGGCACAGGTGCCGCCTCTGGCAACGCAAATTTTTAAAAACCAGAATGAAAATATGTCTATACCTTCATGGGCAATAAGATTTGGAGCAAGTCTTAAAAATGTCATTATGGTGTTAAGTGGTATGAGCAATATTGAGCAAATGCTTGATAACACAAGTTATATGAAGGATTGTATTCCGCTAACAGAAGAAGAAGTAAATCTTTGCTTTAAGGTTGCAGATATAATCAAAGCGTCTGCTTCCATTCCTTGCACATCATGCAAATATTGTATTGACGGATGTCCCAAAAATATTTTAATTCCGGAGTATTTTTCTTTGTATAATAAGGCTTTAAATGATGATAGACCATCTTTTGATGCGTTAAAGACACAGTATGAACATATTTTTGAAACATCCGGAAAGCCATTCGATTGCATAGACTGTAAACAATGTGAGAATATTTGCCCGCAACATATTAAAATTGTCGAAAGCTTGAAAAATGTAACAAAAAAGTTTTCGTAGGTATTTGATTGAATATAGTGTTAATTGAATTTAGTATTAGTGACTTCGTTATAGACTTCCCTCTTAGGAATGCCCCTTTGTTTGGCGACCTGTTTAATGGCTTCTTTTTTATCAATGCCTTTTGAGTTAATTAAATTTTCCACCATTTGTGCCGCTGTCTGTTCAAATTCAATAGGTTTTGTTTCTGTTGCGCCTTGTACAACAATAATAAATTCCCCTTTTGGCGGTATTTGTTCAAAATGAGAGATTATGTTCGATGTGTTATCCCTTAATATTTCTTCATATTTTTTTGTCAATTCCCTGCAAACTGCAATTTTTCTGTCTCCAAAAACGTCAAGAAAATCGTTTAGAGTGCGTAAAAGTTTGTGGGGTGCTTCGTAAAAAATAAGTGTTGATTTTTCTGATTTAAGTTGTTCCAGTTTTGCCAGTCTGCCTGTTTTTTTAACGGTTAAAAAGCCTTCAAATCTAAAACATGACGTTGAAAGCCCAGACATAACAAGAGCAACAGCAAATGCAGTTGCACCCGGGATTACGGTAAGTTCTATATTGTTTTCAATGCAGAGGCGTACTAAGTCTTCACCCGGGTCAGATATACCGGGCATTCCCGCATCACTGACAAGCGCAATGTTTTTTCCGTCGATTAATTTTTGTAAAACAAATTCACCCTTTTCACGTTTTTTATGTTCATAATAACTGGTTAGTGGGGTGTTGATGTCAAAATGATTTAACAACTTTTTTGTGTGCCTTGTGTCCTCTGCTGCAATCAAATCAACGTCTTTTAATACCTCAAGTACGCGTAGTGATATGTCAGCTAAATAACCAATGGGTGTTGCTACACTATACAATTTGCCTTTCATTTCTTATCCATCCTATTAGCTAATCTTATTACTGCCACTCTTATTATATAACTATTCTATTAATACTGCAACACATCCAAAAATTAAAGCAGTGCAACTCAAAAATGGAAACCAAAAATCGCGAAAAAAATTGACAATAATCAGAAGTGTGATATAATAGGTTGGTCAAATTGCAAAATATATTTCAGGAGGAATGGCAATGGCAAAAAAATATGTCTATCTTTTCAGCGAGGGTGATTCTTCAATGAGAGATTTACTTGGCGGGAAAGGTGCAAACCTTGCGGAAATGACCAATCTTGGTTTTCCCGTACCTCAAGGATTTACCATTACAACTCAAGCTTGCATAAGATATTATGAAGAGGGAGAACTTATCTGTAATGACATTCTGGAGGAAATTGATGAGAAGCTAACTCAGATTGAACAGATAACCGGCAAAAAATTCGGTGACAGCAAAAACCCTTTGTTAGTATCGGTTCGTTCCGGTGCAAGAGCATCAATGCCGGGAATGATGGATACTATATTAAATTTAGGGATAAATGACGAGGTTGTTAAGGGGTTTGCTGCATTAACCGGCAACCCGCGGTTTGCATATGACAGTTACCGCAGATTCATCCAAATGTTTTCGGATGTTGTTATGGAACTTCCCAAAAGCACTTTTGAACGTATAATTGATGACCTAAAAGCTGAAAAAGGAATAACATCTGACGGAGAATTCACGGCAGATGATTTTATAAAGTTGGTTGAGTTGTTTAAACAGTATTATAAAGAACAATTGAATGAAGATTTCCCACAACAGCCAAAACAACAACTAATAGCAGCTGTTAAGGCAGTTTTCCGCTCATGGGATAATCCCCGCGCAGTGGTTTATCGACGCATGAATGATATACCTCATGACTGGGGTACAGCGGTTAACGTTCAAGCAATGGTTTTCGGTAATTCCGGTGATGAGAGCGGGACGGGTGTTGCTTTTACCCGAAACCCTTCAACGGGAGAAAAAGCACTTTATGGCGAATTCCTGATGAATGCACAAGGTGAAGACGTTGTTGCAGGGATAAGAACACCGCAATCTATTTCACAGCTACAACAGGTTATGCCGGAAGCTTTTAACCAATTTGTAGATATAGCGAATAAACTTGAAAACCATTACAAAGATATGCAAGACTTGGAATTCACCATTGAAAACAGAAAACTTTTTATTTTGCAAACGAGAAATGGCAAACGAACAGCACAAGCGGCGATTAAAATTGCTGTTGACTTAGTTAACGAAGGGTTAATCGACGAAAAACAGGCAGTTTTAAATGTTGAGCCCAAACAGCTTGATGCATTGCTCCACCCCATGTTTGAGACAACTGCGCTGAAAAATGCAAGCATTATTGCCACCGGACTTGCAGCATCTCCCGGTGCGGCTTCAGGTAAAGTTTATTTTTCTGCAGAAGATGCGGTTGCGGCAGCTTCAAAAGGTGAAGAAGTAATCTTGGTAAGGCTTGAAACATCGCCGGAGGACATAGAAGGCATGCATGTTGCCAATGGTATTTTAACCGCAAGAGGCGGAATGACATCCCATGCGGCGGTTGTTGCAAGGGGTATGGGAAGATGTTGTGTAGCAGGTTGCAGCGGTTTGCAAATAAACGAGGAACAAAGGTATTTCATTGCAGGCAGCACAAGATTTAACCAGGGTGATGTAATCTCGTTAGACGGCAGCACAGGCAATGTTTACGCAGGTAGTATCAAAACAATGCAGGCACAGCTAACCGGTGATTTCGCCACATTTATGTCGTGGGCAGACAAATTCAGGACTTTAGCGGTAAGGTCAAACGCCGACACTCCTAACGATGCCAAAACAGCATTAAATTTCGGAGCGCAAGGTATAGGGCTTTGCAGAACTGAGCATATGTTCTTTGAAGAAGACAGAATACCTATAGTACGCGAGATGATTGTAGCAAAAACTGTGGCACAAAGAGAAAAGGCTTTGGCCAAGCTTTTACCTATTCAAAGGGCAGACTTCGAAGGTATTTTTATCGCAATGGGCGGTTTGCCTGTTACGATTCGTCTTTTAGACCCGCCTTTACATGAGTTTTTACCAAGTGCAGATGAAGATATTAAAAAGCTTTCGATTGAAATGGGTATCTCTTTGGAAGAGTTAAAAGAAACGATAGTCAGTTTGCACGAATTTAACCCGATGCTTGGTCATAGGGGTTGCCGACTTGCCGTAACATATCCGGAAATTGCAGCGATGCAGACAAAAGCAATAATCGAAGCGGCTGTTAACGTGTCGAAAAAAGGTTTGACCGTAATCCCTGAGATAATGGTTCCATTGGTTGGTGAAGCTAAAGAGCTAAAATATGTCAAAGATGTTATAATAAATACCGCGGATGAGACGTTGAAGGAATTAGGGGCAGAAATTAAGTACCTTGTCGGTACAATGATTGAAGTGCCGAGAGCAGCGGTAACTGCAGATGAAATTGCACAGCAAGCTGAGTTTTTCTCTTTCGGCACAAATGATATGACACAAATGACATACGGTTTTTCTCGTGATGATGCATCTAAATTTTTAGAACACTATTATAGTAAAAAGATTTTTGAAAGCGATCCATTTGCTCGACTTGATGTAATAGGAGTCGGCAAGTTGGTTGAAATGGCAGTTCAACTTGGCAAAAAAACACGCCCGAATATTAAACTTGGTATATGCGGCGAACATGGGGGAGATCCATCATCGATTGAATTCTGCCATAAGATTGGTCTTAATTATGTGTCGTGCTCACCTTATCGTGTGCCCATTGCACGCCTTGCTGCAGCTCAGGCTGCTATCAAAAACAGTGCTAATTAGTACGTTGAATAAGGTTAATTAAATGTAATTTAAAAAACTAGACCGGTTTTTAAAACCGGTCTAGTTTTTTGAATAAAAAATTAGTATTATACTATTCCTTATTTAAAATATTGACAAACTTTTTTTGTCAAGAGCGGCCGCAATCAGCGGCCGTTACAAGGAAAATAGTATTACAAATCAAAAAATAGTTATTTCCGATGCATCCATCCAAACTTTTAACTTGTCGTTCAACCATGTTTTGAACAATTCGTCTTCACAAATGCTTTTTACCTCTTCAAATGGTTTTGTGGTTCTGTCCGTTACCAGTATAATATGGTATCCGTATTGAGTTTTTAACGGTTCACCGATAACACCTACTTCTTGTGAAAATGCCGCTGCTTCAAATTCGGGTACCATTTGACCTTTGCCAAAAGTCATTCCGTCGGGATCATCTTTTGTGCCGGTATCTTCAGAATACTTTGACATTACTTCGTTAAACATTTCCGGTGTTTTTAATTCCTTTTTTATTTTATTTAATAAATCGGTTGTTTCAGCTTCCGTTTTATCTTGGTTACTTATAAGGATATGCTTTGCGGTTGCTGTAATAAAAGCATCTGACATCTCTTTGTATTTCTGTTCTAACTGTGTTTGAGTAAAAGGATTTTCGGCTTTTAGAAAGTCGTATAAGTTCTTAATAACAAAACTCTTTTCTATTATGGTTTGGTATTTTTCTTCAGTTAAATTGTACGATGCTAAAATTGATGCGGCATTTTCACCATAATACTCTTTAAATGTGGCAATTTCTTTTGCGGCTGCTGCCTTGATGTCATCGTCTATACTAAAACCGTTTTTTGCGGCTTCGCCAAGTAACACCGCATTTTCAATTTCATAATTAAGCGCGTTTTTCAAATCCTCTTCGGTTGGGTTGTTATTAGAATTTATCATAGATGCTATTTTGACATCTTTGTTGGTAATAATCTGCCCATTTACCGTTGCAACAGTTTTTGTTAATTCATCTACGATGTCGGCAGTGTTAGTCTGTGCATCCCATTCAATTTGTTTACCAAAAATAGTTGCAACATCTCTAATCCAGACATAAGTTTTACCATCTACCACAAAGTTATCGCTTTCAACCGCGCTACCGTTAATTTTAACTGTAGT
>JAAZFB010000190.1 GCA_012511915.1 Clostridiaceae bacterium | reverse complement strand
TATCTATATATTCCGTGTTTTTTCAGATGCATCAATAACTTAGTTTGAAGGAGGGTTTTTTAAGTGAAGAGGGTTAATATGGTCATTGTTTCGGTTATAGTGTGCCTTATTCTGTCTGCTGTAGTTTTTGTTGTTCCTATGGAATCGGAGGCAGCAACAGTGCTTCGAGTTGCTCATGAAATGCCCGAGAATCATCCGTACCATCTGGGGTCTTTGAAGTTTGGTGATTTGCTGAAGGAAAAGACCAATGGGCGAATGGAAGTTAAGGTCTATCCCAGCGGGCAACTGGGTACACAGAAGGAACTTGCTGAAATGGTTGCTGCTAATCAGCTTGACGCCTGTCTGGTCTGGCAGGGTATCCTGGAAAGCTATGATCCCAATACAGGTGTGGTAAGCCTTCCTTTCATTTTTGACAGTTGGGAGCATACGTGGAAAGTTGTTGACGGGGAAGTTGGCCAGGAAATTTTTGCCCCATTGGAACAAAAAGGCATCAAGGTTATCGCGGTTTTTAATAACGGTCTTTACAACGTTGTATCTAGAGTCCCGGGCAAAAATCCCGAGGATATGGTTGGTATTAAGCTGAGAGTCCAGCCCTCCGCTGTTTTTGTCCAGTCTGGGCAGATGATGGGGTCTGTAGTTACTCCGATGGCATTCGGAGAAGTATATTCAGCTCTTCAGCTCGGGGCAATCGATGCTCAAATTCAGGGACCCATCAATGTCCGTAAAAGCAAGCATTATGAGGTTGCAAAGTATACCTGCCAGAACAATATTTCTTTCCTTCTCGAACCTATGCTTATGAACTCGAAAAAATTCAATTCTTTCTCCGCTGAAGACCAGAAGGCCATTTTGGAGGCAGCCTATGAGGCATCTCTCTGGCAGAGGGAAGATGCTGAGAAGGCAGATGTTGAGGATACAAAATTCCTGAAAGAAAATGGAATGGAATATTATGTGCCTGATTTGGAGCTTTGGAGAGCCGCTGTTATGCCGATGTACGATAAGTATCCTGAATGGAAAGAAGTAGTAGATAAAATAAGAGCATTGGCAAAATAAGTTAATATTTGTTTATTTATCCAGGATGGTGTGGAAAATAGTGTTTTTCCACGCCATCTTCTTTAGTTTGGAGGTGGCATTTTTGGGAGTTACAGCAAAACTTGAAGCAATAACCATGAAGATAATTGATTTGATTATTATTCTTCTTATGTTTTCTCTTGTTGCACTTGTAAGTTTTCAAGTGCTTAACCGATTCATATTACATATCCCAGCTGCATGGACCGAAGAAATGGCTCGATACAATTTTGTCTGGGTTTCTCTTTACGGTTCTGTCAAGGCCTTGAAAATGAAAAGCCACCTGTCTGTGGATATTGTAATAGAGACTATGAAATCTGAGAGAGGGAAAAAGGTTATTGATTTGATTGCTACTTTTCTTACTTTGGTCTTCACTGTTTTATTGATCGTGACAGGATATCAATACATGGCAGGAAGTATTGGTGTGAATTGCGTGTTCGGGGCTTTTCCTATATCTGTCATTTATTCTTCCTTGCCGATTTCCGGTGTTTTGATGTTTGTCGTCAGTGTAATGCAGCTTGTGAAAGACATCAAAGCATTAAGAGGTGATTTATAATGGAGTTGGCACTTTTCTTCCTTTCATTTTTCATCATGTTGTTTCTTAATGTTCCCATCGCGGTCAGCATGAGCCTTTCATCTGTCTGCTATCTGATTTTGAGTGGGGATAGCTTTATGATTTCCATCACTGCTCCACGTATTTTTTCTGGTATGAATTCCTTCTCCATGCTCGCTATCCCATTATTTATTCTTTCGGGAGATCTTCTTTGTTCCGGGAAGGTATCAAAACTCCTTATAGACCTGGCTAATAGAATGGTTGGACATTTTAAAGGAGGGTTATCAACAGTTACTACGGTGGCATGTATGTTTTTTGGAGCTGTTTCTGGTTCCGGTGCGGCAACAGCTTCAGCTATAGGTTCTGTAGTTGCACCGGAAGCAGAACGCTCCGGTTACGATAAGTCATTTATAGCCGCGATCATTGCTGCTGCCGGCCCTATTGGTATTCTTATTCCTCCAAGTATTCCCATGGTGGTATATGGTGCTGCTACTGATACATCCATAGGGGCACTTCTTCTGTCAGGTATTGGGCCTGGTATTCTGTTCGGACTGCTGATCATCGCATATGGCTATTGGGTTTCTTCGAAGAGGGGCTATGGCGGGATAATAACAAGCTTTGACTTGAAACAAGTTTTAATAAGTTTTAAAAAGGCTGTCTGGGGGTTATTAACGCCGTTGATAATTGTGGGTGGGATTTATTCGGGATTGTTTACTCCAACAGAAGCTGCTGCGGCTGCCGCAGTCTACAGTATGATTATTGGTCTTTTTGTCTATCGAAGTCTTGAATTCAAGGATATGCCGAATATCTTCCTGAACAGTGCTGTGTCTTCTGAGGTGATCATGTTCGTGGTGGGCGGCGTCGTTCTATTCGGGTGGGTTCTCGTACGGGAGCAGATTCCACAAATGTTTACACAATACATACTTGCGAATATTACTACTCCACAAGGTTTTCTCTTCGTTGCCAGCGGCATCATATTTATTGCTGGAATGTTAATGGACCCATCTCCGGCCATTATTCTTTTTGCCCCACTTTTTATGCCGGCTGTTCATGCATACCACATTAATCCTGTTTTTTTCGGAGCTGTAATGGTAACAAATTTAGCAATTGGGCTTGTTACTCCGCCAGTTGCTCTTACTCTATATGTGGCCTCACGTGTTTGTGAGATTTCAGTAGCAAGGCTAATCAAAAAAGTCATACCGTTAATATGTA
>JAAZFB010000017.1 GCA_012511915.1 Clostridiaceae bacterium | reverse complement strand
CTATATATCTTACGCCAACGGCGTTGTTGACACGAATGTGTCAACATTTTAAAATGCGAATAGTATTACAAGGAAAAGAGTATTATATAATAAAACATTCTTGCTTTTTATGTAAGCCGGTGTTATAATAATGGTAGGTAGTGGTAAATACATATACTAACTTCAATCTAGCATACTGTCATATTTGATGGAATTTAGTATTAAATAACAATGGAGGCTAAACAGTTATGGGTGAAAACAAATTACATAGAACAGTAATTGCAGTAGCTGTAATTATGTCAATCGCATTTGTCATATCGGCCCTATCGGCATCCTATTTGTTTTTTAAAAGCCGAAATCCCGATGCCGGAAATATCTATGTAACCGGTTCTGCAAAAAGGGAAATAAAATCGGATTTTGTCGTATGGCGGTGCAGGTATTCCGTTCAAACACAAACATTGCCCGAGGCTTATTCCACCCTCAAAAGCAATCAGCAAACGGTAAAGGATTATTTAATCGAAAAAGGCATTCCCTCACAAGAATTAAGCGTAATGGCGGTGGATACCGAAATAATTTATGCAACAAACCCCAATGGAATGATGACAAACGTCATCGAGGGCTACAGGCTTTTACAATCTATCGAAGTTCAAAGCAACGACGTTGATAAAATCAATGCCATTTCTAAAGAAGCGACCGAGCTTATTGACAAAGGTATATTAATGGTATCACAACAGCCGCAGTTTTACTATACAAAAATAGCCGATTTAAAAATCGAAATGCTTGCGCTTGCCACAAAGGATGCAAAAGATAGAGCGGAAAAGGTTGCAGAAAATTCAGGCGCAAAAATTACCGGCATGCTTTCTTCAAACATGGGTGTTTTTCAAATAACAGCTCTGTATTCAAACGAAATTTCTGATTATGGCATTAATGATACGACCTCCATAAACAAAGAAATTATGGCTGTTATGAACTGTAGGTTCAAGACGAAGTAAATACTATTAGTTTTGCACTTGTCTTTTTCACGCCTTATCCGGGCTCACGGTAGGCGCGTAGAAAAGTATTAATTAAATTTTGTGAGCCCAGAAAGGCTAATGGTCATTATTATGGATACTATGAATGCAATTATGCAATACGTAAATGACAATCTGATTATTTTTTATGCAACAATGCTTTGGTCAATGGTTTGGAAAGGGCTTGCCCTTTGGCGCGCTGCGAAACTTAACAAGGTGGGTTTTTTTGTTGCGCTGTTGATTATTAATACGGTGGGCATATTTGAAATAATCTTTCTTATAGCCACGCGCAAAAAAGCAAAGGAATAGACGGGTCTGTCTCGGTGCAGGCGGGGTTAATATTAATTTCAATTAAACATAATATTTAAATAAAAATTAGTATTACAACGTAGTATGACGGAAAAAAGACAAATTTTTATGTTAATCTTTTTATTTGGAATTAGTATTAACCCCGCCTTGCTATGTGTAACCTATTCGTACCGAATAGCAGCGTCTTTTGCTTTTTTGTCGAATATCAGCATTAACCGTTTACAAAGGGAGGAAAGCGGGAAACCTAATGCGAACCATAAAGCTGAGTAAACAATGCAAATCTGTCCCAAATAATTATATGGCAGCGATGAATAGTCCCAAACATTCCACTTTAACCTTAAGTTAACTACAGTACCTACAATAAGTTCGGCGCACGTAACAATCAACGCATATATTGTGCATTTGGTTATAATGTTTCTATTTGCTAATTTTGTGTCGGCTTTATATATGATTAAAAAGCACAATCCGCCTGTTACAGCCATTGTCCAATGGGTATAACCACGCCACAGTATTTCCAATAAAGCATATCCGGTAGCGCCTATGAAATATATCAATATAATTTCTTTAATTTTCTTTGAGGTTTTAGCTGTCATAAATATTAGTATTTGCCAAATATTGCGATTCATACTAATCTTCAATAGAAATGATACTATTTTCGTTTTAAGTGAGGGTATCTTATGTTATTAAAATCACCTGCCAAGTTAAATTTAACACTTGATGTTGTAGGCAAACGGCAAGACGGTTATCATCTCATCGAATCAGTAATGCAAACGGTTTCATTGTGCGATGAAATACATCTTATGAAGGCAAAGGAACTGTCTATTCAAACAGATGTTAGTTTTATTCCCGACGGCCCTGGAAATATTGCTTTTCGTGCTGCGGAGTTATTTTTTAAAACCACCCAAAAAACCGGCGGCGTAAGCATTAAAATTAAAAAAAACATTCCGGTTGGTGCAGGCTTGGGAGGAGGCAGTTCAAATGCCGCAAGCGTTTTGCATGGACTTAACATTATGTATGATGCAAACTTGACAAAGCAACAGTTAGAAAAAATGGGGCTTGAATTAGGCACTGATGTACCGTTTTTCTTTACAAAAGGCGTTTGTCTTGCGACCGGACTCGGGCAGGAATTAAAACCTATTAACAGCCAAATTAAAGCAACAGTCGTAATAATAAAGCCTAATTTCTCTGTCAGCACAAAATTTGCTTACAAAAAGCTTGATAAGATTGGCACACAGCACACCCCGAACACCGATGCAATGATTACGGCATTACAAAGCGGAAGTGTAAATGAGGTCGGCGCTAATTTATATAACGCTTTTGAAAGCGTAATATCAGCTGCCCACCCCCAAATATTAACCATTAAGCAACTTCTGATAAATGCCGGGGCGCAAGGGGCTCAGATGACAGGCAGCGGCTCGGCTGTATTTGGTATTTTTAAAGATGAAAAAACCGCACATTCTTGTGCGGTTTGCGTAAGTAAAAAATATCGTTCGGTGTTTATTGCTTCTTTTTATACTAATACTAATTAAGAATAATATTAATACTAAACACTAATAAAAACCGACTGTCTTTGCGGTCTTTTCCCCGCTCGACTTTCGAATTT
>JAAZFB010000189.1 GCA_012511915.1 Clostridiaceae bacterium | reverse complement strand
GAGTTAAAATGTGCATGGTTAATTATTTCACAAGCAAAATATTGATACCATTTAACTGCTAAAATCGAGATATGTTTACGATCTTTTTCCTGTCCTGCGTTGTTGGCCTTACAGGACAACAAATTTTTCGCTAATCTTGTCCGGATTTCAACTGTTAAATAGTACAAAAAAGAAGGGAAGTGTTTCTGTGAAAAAATCAGTAAAAGATATTGATGTAACAGGTAAAAAAGTTTTGGTCAGGTGCGATTTTAATGTTCCGCTAAATGAAAAAAAAGAAATAACAAACGAAAACAGGATAGATGGTGCACTTGAAACAATTAATTATTTAATTGAACAAAACGCAAAAGTAATTCTATGCTCACACCTTGGTAGACCCAAAGGCGAATTCAACATGAAATATAGCCTTGAACCTGTGGTAAAAAGACTTTCAGAAAAGCTCGGAAAAGAAGTTTATATGGCGAAGGACGTTATCGGAGAAAGTGCGAAAGCATTAGCTTCCGGGTTAAAAGACGGCGAAGTTATGCTGCTTGAAAATGTGCGTTTTCATATTGAAGAAGAAAAAAACAATCCCGAGTTTGCAAAAGCTTTAGCATCTTTAGCTGATATTTATGTAAATGATGCTTTCGGTACTGCTCATAGGGCGCATGCATCAACAGCCGGAGTGGCAGATTATTTGCCGGCTGTTTTCGGGTTTTTAATACAGAAAGAAATTGAAATAATGGGTGAAGCATTGGTTAATCCTATCCGCCCATTTACCGCTATTTTAGGTGGCGCGAAAGTGTCAGATAAAATAGGCGTTATAGAAAATTTAATCGAAAAGGTTGATTCCCTTATTGTAGGCGGTGGCATGGCATATACTTTTTATAAGGCAAGAGGGTATAATGTCGGCACATCAATTTGCGAAGACGATAAAATAGAACTTGCAAAAAGTCTTATTGAGAAGGCGAAAGATAAAGGTATTAAGCTTTTATTACCTGTTGATAATGTAGTTGCAACTGAATTTAGTGCCGATTCCGAAGGTAAAACCGTTACTGCCGACAGCATTCCGGACGGTTGGATGGGGCTTGACATCGGAGAAGAAACAGTAAAATTATTTTCAGAAGAAATTGCTAAAAGCAAAACGATAATTTGGAACGGGCCGATGGGCGTTTTTGAATTCGAGCGTTTTGCTAACGGCACAAAACAAATTGCAGAAGCTGTTGCGAATGTTACAGGCATAACTATTATTGGTGGCGGCGATTCTGTTGCCGCAGTTGAACAACTTGGCCTCTCATCTCAAATGACACATATATCCACCGGTGGTGGTGCGTCACTTGAATTTTTAGAGGGCAAACAACTCCCGGGTATTGCCTGCCTTGATGAGAAATAGAATTATTACTACTAACATAGAGAGGACAATGAATAACATGGTACGAAAGAAGATTATTGCCGGCAATTGGAAAATGAATAAAACCCAACAGCAGGCGAAACAACTGATAGAAGAGATCTGCATTGCGGTCAAAGGTTCAACATCCGATATAGTCATATGCACGCCGTTTACCAATTTAGGGTTGGCTGTTCAGCTTACAAAAAACACAAATATAAGTGTTGGAGCGCAAAATATGCATTTTGAAGACTCGGGTGCATTTACCGGAGAGGTCAGCGCTGAAATGTTAACTGAAATAGGTGCTGAGTATGTAATTATAGGCCATTCCGAGCGTAGACAGTATTTTGGAGAAACGGACGAAACGGTAAATAAAAAGGTAATTACCGCGTTATCGAAAGGACTTATCCCGATAGTATGCTGTGGTGAGAGTTTGGAACAGCGCGAAAATGGCATAACAAACGAAGTGGTGCGTACACAGATAAAAATCGCCTTTAACAGTATTAATGTAGATTTGGCAAAAAAGGTAATTATAGCATATGAGCCAATTTGGGCAATCGGCACAGGAAAAACCGCAACCTGTGAACAAGCTAATGAGGTTTGCTCTGCAATTCGCTCAGTGATACATGAGCTTTACGATAATGATACAGCAACGGCTTGCAGAATTCAATACGGTGGCAGTATGAATGCGGGTAATGCCGCTCAACTGTTATCGATGTCGGATATTGACGGTGGTTTAATTGGCGGGGCATCACTAAAAGCGGCAGATTTTGCTGTAATTACAAATTATAAGCCGTAATTTAGGAGGATATATGAAAAACAGACAGATTGCGCTTATAATTTTAGACGGTTACGGTATATCGGACAATATAAATGGGAATGCAATTAAAAAGGCCAAGACCCCTAATATTGACAGCCTTTATGCCAACTGGTCGCACAGCGTATTAAGCTGCAGTGGAATGGATGTAGGACTTCCAGAGGGTCAGATGGGCAACTCAGAGGTTGGACATACTAATATAGGTGCCGGCAGGGTGGTTTATCAGGAATTGACCCGAATTACAAAATCAATAGATGATGGCGATTTCTTTACAAAAAAGGCACTAATCGGAGCAGTTGAAAATTGCAAAAGTAATAATTCGGCGCTGCATCTGATAGGGTTGGTCTCTGACGGAGGCGTTCATAGCCATAATACACATCTTTATGCTTTGCTTGAGCTTGCCAAAAGGAATAACATTAATAAAGTATTCATTCATTGCTTGCTGGACGGGCGTGATGTGCCACCAACATCCGGTCTTGATTACATCAATCAACTTGAAAATGAGATAAAAAAGATAGGTGTTGGGAAAATAGCAACGGTAATGGGTAGATATTATGCAATGGATAGAGACAACAGATGGGAGCGGGTGCAAAAAGCGTATGAAGCTATGGTGCTTGGAGAAGGGGTATATGCCCAAAACGCCTCAGAAGCGGTAGCAAGTTCTTATGAACAGGGAATAAATGATGAATTCGTCATTCCCATTGTAATAGAAAATTCAGCTTGTATTACCAATAACGACAGTGTTGTTTTCTTTAATTTTCGACCGGACAGGGCGCGTGAAATTACACGCTCAATAGTAGATGAGAACTTTAATAATTTTCAACGTAAAAATGGGTATTTCCCAACATATTATGTCTGCTTTACTCAATATGATGCAAGTATGCCAAATGTTAAGGTAGCTTTTTTACCGCAGCAACTTGATAATACTTTTGGTGAGTATATAAGCAAAAATGGGTTAAAACAGCTTAGAATTGCAGAAACGGAAAAATATGCTCATGTTACCTTTTTCTTTAATGGAGGCATAGAGACTGTTTATAGCGGCGAAGACAGGGTTTTAATTCCCTCGCCCAAAGTGCCGACCTATGATTTAAAGCCTGAAATGAGCGCATACGAAGTGGCGGACGAATGTATAAAACGCATTAAAAGCGGAAAGTATGACGTAGTGATTTTAAATTTTGCAAATTGCGATATGGTTGGTCATACCGGCAACCTTGATGCTACCGTTGCCGCTGTTGAAGCTGTTGACGATTGTTTAGGCAAAGTAACGCAAGCTGTGCTTTCACAAGGAGGCATTGCGCTGATAACTGCCGACCACGGGAATGCCGAGCAAATGCTATCATGCGAGGGCAATGTGCAAACAGCTCATTCGACAAACATTGTACCGTTAATATTAGCGGGAGAAAAGGTGCAATTAAAAAGCAGTGGTGTACTTGCAGATTTGGCACCAACCATGCTTGACTTAATGGGCCTTGAAATACCCGACGAAATGACCGGAACCACTATTATATGCAGTTAGCATATGTTTAATAAAACTAAAACAAAAATGATTGGAGAGAAAAAAGATGAAATTAGAAGTTTTAATTGAGGATGTCTGGGCAAGAGAGATCATTGATTCCAGAGGCAACCCAACTATAGAGGTTGAAGTATTAGCCGAAGGCGGCTTTATCGGCAGGGCTGCCGTTCCGTCCGGTGCATCGACGGGTGCATTTGAGGCTATTGAATTTAGAGATAATGACAAATCACGCTATTTGGGCAAGGGTGTTTTAACTGCTGTGGAAAATGTAAATACCACTATAGCTGATGCTGTTATCGGTATGAATGTGTTTGAACAAGCGCTTATAGATAAAACTATGATAGACTTAGACGGCACACCGAATAAAGCTAAGCTTGGCGCAAATGCCATATTAGGTGTTTCATTAGCTGTTGCAAAGGCAGCGGCTGAAGCGACCGGATTATCATTATATAATTACATTGGCGGCTGCAATGCCAAAGTATTACCTGTTCCGATGATGAATATTATAAACGGCGGTAAACATGCCGATAATAGCGTTAATATACAGGAATTTATGATTATGCCGATAGGCGCAAAATCATTTAAAGAAGCATTGAGAAATTGTGCCGAAGTGTTCCACAATTTAAAAGCTGTATTAAAATCCAAAGGTTATAGTACCGCAGTCGGTGATGAAGGCGGTTTCGCTCCTAACTTAAAGAGTGATGAAGAGGCAATACAAGTAATTATCGAAGCGATTGAAAAGGCGGGCTTTACCCCCGGTGTTGATTTTAAAATAGCAATAGATGCCGCCGCTACGGAAATGTATGAAGAGGCCAAAAATAAGGGTGAAGAAGGCAACTATTATTTTTGGAAATCCGATATAATGTATACCAAACAGCAAATGGTAGATTATTGGGTTATGCTTGCGGATAAATATCCGATTATTTCTTTGGAGGACGGTGTATCCGAAGAGGATTGGCAAGCATGGGACATACTTACAAAAGAGTTAGGCGGAAAGATACAGCTTGTCGGTGATGATTTATTCGTTACAAACACACAGCGTTTAAGAAAAGGCATTAAAGCGGGCGTTGCAAATTCTATCCTTATCAAAGTTAATCAAATAGGTACGCTAACCGAAACACTTGAGGCAATAGAGATGGCTAACCGTGCAGGTTATACTGCCGTTACGTCCCACAGAAGCGGTGAAACAGAAGATACCACAATCGCTGATATAGCAGTTGCAACCAACTCAGGTCAAATAAAAACAGGTGCGCCTTCCAGGACCGACCGTGTTGTCAAATATAATCAGCTTATCAGGATTGAGGAAGAATTAGGCGATATAGCCGTATACCCCGGTGAAAAGGCATTTTTTAATTTATAAAATAAGAATTAAAATTATTTTAAACGGGCTGTATCATAAATGATACAGCCCGTTTATATTGAAACTTTATTATTTTGCAAACACATGTCTGCCTATTCTTGTTACAACCGGCCGTGAAAGAATCCATCGATTTGTTGTTTTGGCCGGATTGTAATAATAGATTGAACCATAAGACGGGTCCCATCCATTAAGTGCATCCCGCGCCGCATTATATGATGATGCAACAATTGCAGTATTATACTGTCCGTCAGTAATCGCAGTAAATGCACCCGGCTGATAAATTACACCCGAATTTGTATTCGGGAAGGAGGGATGCTTTACCCTATTTAGTATCACCGCGCCCACTGCAACTTGGCCGGTATACGGTTCCCCGCGCGCTTCTGCGCTGATCATCCTTGCTAACAGTTGTACATTGTTTTCATAGGCGTTTGAGGATCTTATACCCATTGCGCCTAGTGTTTGAGCACCTGCTATTCCGTCAACACTGAGACCGTTATTGCGCTGAAACTGCATAACTGCATTTCTCGTGTTTAGTCCATATATTCCATCTATACTGGATATATTATAACCCCAATTTTTTAACTTTGTTTGTATTTGTCGGACTTCTTCACCACGTGAGCCCAACTTAGATAAAGTAGGAGTTGTGGCAAACCGCCATACAAAACCCGAAAATGCGACAATTATAATAATGAAAATAAATAAAAACTTTTTTGTATTCATATAATTTCCTTTGCTTTTTTATACTAATATCCAATCTTTAACAGAGGTAACT
>JAAZFB010000188.1 GCA_012511915.1 Clostridiaceae bacterium | reverse complement strand
CAACAGGAGCCATTTTATCGCTTACTCTGAAAACGAAAGATAATTCTGAAAATAATTCTGAAATGGCATTTTTGAAAATCCTAAGTGCTTTATTTATAATGCTTTATGAGGACTGGGCGATACAGGATTCGAACCTGTGACCTCACGGGTGTGATCCGATGCCCGCTCGGCCCAACGCGAACCGTCGCGATTTACCGTAACCTCTTTGGTCACAAGGGTCTATATTCCGCACCGAAAGCCAAGAGAAATCCAGTTTTCATTGCATTTTTTGCGTCCCATTGCACCCCCATAGCATTCATTGCGTGAAGCGCACCGGTTTTGGGGAAGCAAAAGCAGTACAGTACTTGTGGCTTTAAGGTGTCCGGATAATAATACAGACGCGCCGGTCGGAGCACTCTCACGGCAAAACCATCAGCACTCCCATCCTCGGCGGCCTGCATCACATCTATACCCGCGTCGCGTAAATCGTGAATATCCCGAAGTCGCCACACCCGTGGTCTGCACGCTGGTCGAGAAAATACTGAAAACTCGACTTTCAGGTTGACGGAATCCCTACTGAATCCATTAGTTTTCACTTTTGAAAGAGCAAATCTGACTTCCCTTGGCCCCACAAATCACCGACTTTAGCCGTCAGATGGATTATTGCAGAAGACACCGATTCACTATTCTCAATTCTTCATTGCTTTTCATTTGATTCCAAGGACTTTTCTAACAAAGCTGCTTTATCCTTCCAGTTGTATTCCCGTGCTTGCTCCAGAGGCGTTTGCCCTTTGTTGTTTCTTATCGTGGGATCGGCTCCGTTGTCCAATAATAATTTACAAATTTCAGAGTCGGATGCCAAATGGAGCGCAGTATTTCCATCATTTCTGGCATGATTTATAGTTTCTTTTGCGTTGCGCTCAAGCAGCAGCTGGACAGTTACTGTGTACCCGTCACTGGCCGCATACATGAGAGGGGAATATAAATTATCACCATAGAAAATATTTACTGAAGCACCTTGTTCAATTAGATAATTTACCACATCGGGCATGCGCCAAAAAAATGCAGCCCTTAAGGGTGTACGATCTGAAAAACTTTTACTTGGCTGATCAATATCTGCCCCGTATTCAACAAGCAACTTCACCATATTATAAGTTATTTCATTGCGGCGTGCAATCTGCTTATCGGTGGGCGTGTAATCTCTGCGAGAATAACTATAAGGAAGCCAAGTAATCGTGTCCGCCAAATAAGCCGGCGCCGACGACCCAGTTTCCAGCCCTTCTTTTTGCAGAATTTTCTCGACAGCCCGAACATCGCCTTTTGCGATTGCATCCATTAATGTATGCGGACGGTTAAGACAAAAATACATTGCACCTAAAACAGCAGCCGTCGCAAACAGGCAAACAAGCCAGACATGTCGAGATGGCGTATGCATCGCTTCGTCCCCTAACGAATTGGGTTATGATATTTTTTTGAACCACGAATATGTATTTCCAGTTCTTCATCATAATTTGGAACATTGGCTGATGAACAGCAAGAGCTCATGTCACAATTCGAACTTGATAAAGGAGCTACCTCGCCTTTGTACCCTGAAGTCGTAAACAACAATTTACATCCCCGACTATCAGGTCTGCTAGATGACCACGTTGCTGCCCAACGTTTAGCCTTTCCTTCAGTGTAACCACATAGCCTGTTGACAAATCCCCATAAATAGTAGTTTAACTCCCATATATTTACACAGTGTCCTTGAAAGGTTACCGTGTCTTCGCACCTTGGTACGGATGGATACCTAAAGCCTTCCGCTCTTTTTACAATGCCAGACCAGGCATTAACAATATCCCACCCTTCCGAATCATAAACACCTCTAAAGCCACAAACTCTGCTTTTGACATCAGTATCCTTAAATTCTTCTGTTAAATCCTTTTCAATTTTTCCAAAGATGCGATGAAATGCTTGTGTAATATCCGGTCCGCATTTTTCATTGCATCCGTATAATTGACATGCACTCAACCGACATCTATGTGTT
>JAAZFB010000187.1 GCA_012511915.1 Clostridiaceae bacterium | reverse complement strand
GGCGTATGCCGTGCCCATGATTTTACTGTCTACCGCGCAGGTTATGCGAGGCTGTGATGTGGAGTTGGCGGAGCACTATAATGCTTTTATAACAGAAATGCTAAGCGAGCTGTTTTCCGCGGGCTACTATAACGAACAGAAGAGGGCAATGACCGAATTTGTTTCGGCGGATTCTAAATCTATCAGTGGGCCCAAAAGCCGGCTTATAAACCCGGGGCATGCAATTGAGGGCGCTTGGTTCATCATGGCGGAGGCGCTATATCGAAAGGATGATGCTATGCTGAAAAAAGCGCTCAATATAATAGAATGGTCAATGGAATCCGGTTGGGACAAGGAATGCGGCGGATTATATTCTTTTATTGATATTGAGGGCAAACCTGCCGAACAGTTGGAATGGGATATGAAGCTCTGGTGGCCGCAGACCGAGGGGATTATTGCGAATGTACTTGCCTGGCGTATTACGGGAGATGAAAAGTATAAGACGTGGTTTGAGATGTTACACAGCTATGCGTTCGAGCATTTTTGCGATGATGAACATGGTGAGTGGTACGGATACCTGCATCGTGACGGCAGCGTTTCCAATACATTAAAGGGAAATTTGTTTAAAGGCCCGTATCATCTGCCCAGGATGTTAATTCTATCCTCTGAGCTGCTGCTCGGCAACGCTCCTGTTGTATCGTCATTATTGAATATTTGATATCATAAGAAATTACTCTTTAAACCCGTAACTTAGTGTAAAATTATAATTGGCAAAAAGGAAAGAGGAAATGGCAAAAACCACTTCCCCTTACACACAAAAATCAGTAAAATAGGTTTGAAAGAACTTATGAACTGAAAGAGTGTGTATGATGAGTGTAACGGAAAATGAGGTAGATTTCAATAGTTTAGAGCGAGAAATCTTTAAATCTTGCTGCGCGGCGGGGCGTGAGGCAATACGCGAGCAGCTTGAGAGTTGGGATGGTGAGTTGATGCTTACCCGCGATCGTAGAGTTTTACGCCATAAAGGAAAACGAAAAACCGTCATCAAGACGATAATGGGCGAAGTGGAGTACGATCGTGCCTGTTATGAACGTAGGAATGAGGATGGAACAAAAAGCTTTGTATATCTGCTGGATGAAGCGATGGGAATCAGTGGTAGCGGCTATATGAGCGGACTTCTGTCAGAGCAGATTGCTGAGGCGGTTTGCGCCGGTAGTTACCGGCACGCTGCACAGTCGATCAGCGATATGACGGGACAAAGAATCAGTCACACAGCGGCGTGGGGAGTAGCACAGCAGTTGGGTGCACGAGTAGACGCACAAGAGCAGACGTCAGCGGTACTTGCAACTCAAAACAAAGGGTGCGGTGAAATCGAGTCCAAGGTGCTGTTCGAGGAGCAGGATGGGATTTGGTTGCATTTACAGGGTAAATCGCGTGAAAAACATGGAAAATCGAAGGAAATGAAAGTAGCCATTGCTTATGATGGTACAAAAAAGCAATCTGAAAACCGCTATAAGCTCACAAACAAGGTTGCTACGGCAAATTTTGAGGAGACAGGATCATTTTTCCACCGTAAGGAAGGGAAAATTGCGGAAAGTTATTGTGTTGACGAGATAGAAACTCGTATTTTAAATGGAGACGGCGCAAGCTGGATCAAGCGGAGCGTGACTGATGAAACAGTGATTTTTCAACTTGATACTTTCCATAGAAACAAAGCGATACGCGAATATGTGAGCAATCCCGATATACAAAAGGAAATTTTCCGGCTACTATATTCCAAGAATATTGACCTGCTTTTGGATTATATTGAGGCGCTTTCAAATAGTGTCGATAACGAAAAAGAACGCGAAAAGCTGCAAACGCTGCACACATATTTTTCATCAAACAAAGATGGTCTTATCGCGTGGCAACAGCGCGGCCTTGACCTACCAAAGACGTGTGACGACAAGGAATACCGCCATTTAGGTGCGATGGAAAGCAATATTTTCACCATAATCGGTAATCGTATGAAAGGCGGCCGCGCCTGCTGGAGCGTTGATGGCGGCAATAATCTTGCAAGGCTATTAACATTGAATCACACAGGTAAGCTGCATGAAACCTTAGATAATCTGACCACGTGGACATTACCACAGAGATACGCCGAAGAAATATGTGTTAAAATGACATGCTCAAAAGCTCCGAAGTATGATGGTAAGGGTTACGAACCGATTCGCGCAGGGGCGGCTCCGTCTACACCTAAATACAAATCTTTGCAGGAAATTGGAAGAAGCAACGGTTTTATGTTTTGATATATTCCAAGATTTCGGAGCCGGAGGCAACAACTTAGCAACCGCCTCAGGCGGCGCGAATGCGGGCTTTACATGATGCGGATAAAATGCGATAATTAACTTACGACGATATGACTCAGGCGCGATATATTCCTGAGTTCCTTTCGCCGTCGGCAATCGCTACCAAGCATTTTAGCCGGGGCATGTCAAGCCTTGCGGACGGTTTGCAATAAACTATTTGTTTTGCTAGTTTTTGTGTGAAAAAAATTTGCCAACGTTTACTTGACACATACAATTGCGTCGTACGAATTGTTTTTATTTTATCCGTATGGTATACT
>JAAZFB010000186.1 GCA_012511915.1 Clostridiaceae bacterium | reverse complement strand
GTTATAGATACGCCTGCCATTTTAGCAATATCCTTAATTGTTAAATTTTCCAAATGGAAAAACCTCCAAAATAAAATAATCTAGTAACATTATATATAAAAATTATATAAAATACAAGCTAAAATCCATGGTGAATTTATGTTAATATATGGGTTCATGAATTTGCCGTGGCTAAAATCAAAAGTATATTGACAAATATAAAACGTTTTAGTATAATTTAAATATAAAATACTAAAACGTTTTAGGGGGCATTAAAATGGCAGGAGGACCGGGATCTTATGTTTTTGGCGAGGAAGAGAAAAAGCAGTTAAATGAAGTAATGGAAGGGGGGTACCTTTTTCGATACGGTGCGGAAGGAGTAGATGGTTTTTGTCATAAGGTTGCAGATTTTGAGAATGAATTTTGTAATGTGCTCGGAGCAAAGCATGTTGTGGCAACATCCAGCGGTACAGGCTCGCTGCTTTGCTGTTTGGCGGCGCTTGGAATTGGTGCGGGAGATGAAGTAATTGTTCCGGGATACACATTTATAGCATCTATTTCATCAATTATTTTAATGAATGCAATACCCGTTCTTGCGGAAATTGACGAGTCGCTTACAATTGACACAACAAAAATTGAAGGGCTTGTAACACCCAGAACAAAAGCAATTATGCCTGTACATATGCTTGGTAATCCATGTAAAATGGATGAAATACTGAGAATAGCAAAAAAACATAATCTTTATGTTGTTGAGGATTGCTGTCAGGCGGTTGGCGGAAGTTTTAAAGGGAAACGATTAGGAACATACGGTGACATTTCGGCATATTCCTTAAACTTTTTTAAGACTATTTCATCAGGTGACGGCGGAGCGGTGGGTACAAATGATGATATGTTATATGAACGTGCTTTTGGTTTCCATGATCAAGGACATAAGCCGAGCCGTATGGGTGTTGAAGTCGGAAACCGCAGTATAGTCGGAATGAATATGCGCATGAATGAGCTTACGGGCGCAGTTGCGCTTGCGCAAACAAGAAAGCTTGATGCTGTTTTAAGCACACTAAGAGAAAAAAAGGAATTGCTTAAAAACCTGCTTAAGGGAATGGATGGCTTTAAATTCAGAAATATAAATGACGAGAAAGAATGTGCTACGCTTTTAACTTTGCTGTTTGACAGCAAAGAAAAAGCTGAAAAATTCTGCGATATAATCGGAAGCAAGCCCATTGCATATTCAGGCTGGCACGTATATAACAATATGGAACAGATACTGAACAAGGTTACGGCTTCGCAGGCAAATTGCCCTTACAGCTGTGAAAAGCATAAGAACGAAATTACATATAAAAAGCATATGCTTCCGCAGACCGACGATATTTTGGGCAGAGCCGTTAATATCAGCATTGGCGTTGTGGATAAAGGCTTAGGTTCGGGTTATGGCATTAATATTAATTCTTCTGAGGGAAAAATTAAAGAAGTAGGTATAAAATTAAGAAAAATTTTACTTTCATTATAAGGAGCGATTTTATGAACATTTTGGCAATTGGTGCACATCCTGATGATGTGAAAATGAATTGTGCGGGAACTCTTGCAAGATGCGCAGATGCATACAGAATGACTCCTCAAAGACTGTTGCCGTAGAATGGGGGTATAAATTTGAATAAAATAAAAGCTGGAATAATAGGCATGGGCTACATCGGCGAAAGCCACATTGAAGCTGTTCGGAGAATAGGATTATGCGAACTGTATGCTATAGCTGATACAAACGCTGAGCTTGCAAAGGTAAAGGCTGGATATTATGGAATTGAAAAGTGTTACAATACGGTTGACGAATTACTTAATGACTCTGATATTGATGCAGTGCATAACTGCACACCAAATTTTTTGCATCTGGAAATCAATAAAAATATAATTAAATCAGGCAAGCATCTTTTAAGTGAAAAACCACTTTGTACGACCTATCCTGAGGCAAAAGAGCTTGTGGATTTGAAAAAGGAATACCCAAACAGTGCTGCGATGGTTAATTTTAATTATCGCATGAATCCGATGGTACAGGAAATGAAAAGCAGAATAGCTAATGATGATATCGGTGATGTGCGAATTGCAACCGGCTCTTATCAGCAGGATTGGCTTTTATATGATACAGATTACAGTTGGCGACTGGAACCCGAAATCGCCGGCAATTCCTGCTGTATAGCAGATATCGGTTCACATTGGATGGATGCTGTTCAGCATATTACCGGGCATAAGATTGTTGAGGTTATGGCTGATTTGAAAACTGTTATACCTATACGCAAAAAGGCGAAAAAGCAAACGGAAACCTTTACAAGCAATGTTCCGACAGAATTTGAAGAAGTGGAAATAAAAAATGAGGAATACGGGGCAGTAATGTTTAAAACGGATAAAGGTGCAACGGGGGTCTATCACGTATCCGAGGTTGCGGCAGGGCATGGCTGTTATTTCAATTTTGAAATAAACGGCTCAAAGGCATCTCTTAGGTGGAATCAGGAGGAAAACGACCGTTTGTGGATGGGTTTTCGTAATGGAGATAACCGATATATTATAAGAAATCCGAATGTGATTTCAGCGGAAGCAAAGCCGTATACAAGCCTTGCTATGGGTCATCCAGAGGGATGGAATGATGCGTTTAAGGGTAATATCTATGCATTTTATAAATATATATCGGACGGAATGAAGGGCGAACCTGTTTTTTCCACACTGGAGCAGGCGGCATATATAGTAAAGCTGACGGAAGCAATAGTAAAAAGCAGTAAGGAAAGAAAATGGATACAAATTATATAGGAGGATTAATAATATGAGCAGATTTAAATATTCGGTAGGGCCTTGGAATGTACACGAAGGGGCAGACGCTTACGGCCCTGCAACAAGAGATACAATATCATTTGAAGAAAAAATAATAAAATTTAAGGACATTGGTTTTGATGCAATTCAATTTCATGATGATGATGCTGTGCCTAACATGAATAGCTTAACCGAAAAGGAAATTATAGAGGAAGCAAAAAAGGTAAAAGCTCTTTTGGATAAATATGAATTAAAGGCAGAATTTGTTGCTCCGCGTCTTTGGATGGATCCGCACACGGTTGATGGGGGATTTACGTCAAACAGCAGTGAAGACAGAGAGTTTGCAATGTGGAGGGCGTATCGTTCAATAAATATTGCAAATACTCTCGGATGTGAAAAAATAGTTCTGTGGCTTGCACGGGAAGGAACGCTTTGTTATGAAAGCAAAAGTCCCGTACAAGCAACAAAATGGCTGATTGAAGCTATTAACGGAATGCTGACATATGATAAAAATATTAAGATACTTATTGAAACCAAACCGAATGAACCGATAGACAGAAGCGTTTGCCCTACCATGGGACATGCAATGGCAATATCTGCCGCTTCGATTGACTCAAGCCGTGTAGGTGGACTTTTAGAGTCGGCGCATGCAATTCTTGCAGGACTTGACCCTGCAAGCGAAATAGGCTTTGCAATGGCAATGGGCAAGCTTTGGGGGGTTCATCTTAATGACCAAAACGGCATGAAATTTGACCAAGATAAAAGCTTTGGCGTTGAGAATTTAAGGCAGGCGTTTAACCAAATGAAAGTATTGATGGAAAACAATTACGGCGCAAACGGTGAGTATATCGGGCTTGACGTTAAGGTTATGAGAACTGAAAAACAGGACGGAAGCTATAGGCATCTTGAAAACAGTCTTAAAATTGCAAAAGCGCTTGAAGCAAAGGCGGAAAAGTTTGATTGTGGTTTTCAGGAAAAGTGTGTGGCAGAAAGAGATTATGAGGCACTCGAGATGTATGTTATGGAGCTTTTGATGAATGGGTAAAATTAAACCAAATGTAATAAATAATAATGAAGGGATGATGTTTTGTGAACCCAATAATAGGTTTGGTTTCTCTTGCAGGTCAATATGAAGCAGGTTTTGATAAAACATCGGCACTTTTAAACAGTGCCGGTGAAAGCCTTGAATGGTCGGGACTTGAAATTATAAAATCGGATACTGTTATGTATGACGGAGGTACAACGAAAACGGTCGCCAATTATTTAAAGCACAAGGATTTTGATGTCCTATGTGTGTGTGTTGGGACGTGGAGTGAAGACCATCATCTTCTTGACTTGCTTGAGTATATAAACAAGCCTGTTATTCTCTGGGCATTTCCGGCGGTAGATACAGGGTCACTTTGCGGAGTCCAGCAGATATGCTGTGTCTTGAAGGAACTTAATAGGGATTACTTTTATGTATATGGTGAACCGGATGATGTAAAGGTCTTAGAGGAAATAGGGCAGATTGCAAGGGCGGCAGCATTGAAAGACAGACTTAAGTACGTAAAAATCGGTAGTATCGGCGGCAGAGTCAAAGGCATGACGGAGATAGCCTTTGATGAACTGGAAATCAAGGACAGAACCGGTGTGCGTATCGTGAATTTAGATGAAGATGAACTGGTTGAGGCTTTTAAGGTAACAGATGAAGAAGAGGCTAAAGAATATTGGGGAAACCTAAAAAAAAGAGTTGGGAAAGTCACTTCTTCAGATGAGCATGGCATAGAGTCAATCAGATACTACTTTGCCATGAAAAAGCTTACGGAAAAATATGAGCTAGAAGGCATTGCAGTTAAATGCTATCCGAAATGGATGGGGAAAATATGTCTTGGGTACTCAATCTTATCCGAAGAAGGAATTGTTTGCGGCTGTGAGGGAGATGTTAATAACACTGTCAGTATGAAGATACTTTATGAATTATCAAATATTCCTACGCATAATACAGATTTACTGTATCCGGATATGAAACTGAATACTATTTTGTTTTCACACTGCGGTTCAGGCGCATTTTCAATAGCAGGTAATATTAAAGATATTCACTTGGGAGCTGTTCGACTTGCCGATACAGGTGTTTGTTCAATGTTCCCGGCAAAACCCGGAAAAGTAACTCTTATTAACATGGTTGGAAGAAAAAGCACCTTTAAAATGGCTGTAACTGTTGGGGAAGCTGTTAAATGCGGCATGGAATTTCCGGGGAACCCTTTGAAAGTGAAGTTCAAAAGAAATGTGGATGAAATTAATAGATTAATTGCAACAGAAGGTGTGGGACATCACTGGATTGGAGGATATGGTGATATGTCAAAAGAACTTGAGTTTTTTTGTAAGCTTAATGAGATAAGGTTAATCAATTTTTAGTTCCCCTGGGTTAAAATACCGTTAAAGTAGTTACAGCAATATTCTGAATAAACTCCTCATAAAAATTTACTTTAATTTTGTTATTGTATTCTAAACAAGTTTGCAAGATAATAGACATTGAGGGTTCTCCTTTGCTTGGTATTTCTATGCTTATACTATATTTTAACAAAGTTGAACCCTTTTTTCTATAGATTATCTTCACTTTTTAAGTGAAATGCAATAGCATTTTACATCCCGACTGACCAAACGCAGTTAAATTTACTATGCGGTATATGCATTAAAAATAAAAACTTGAAATTCCGAAAAAATCTGATTATATCCAAATAATTTTACATTGTTCTGGTAAAAATTCTGTAATATACTATAACTAACACAACATTAAAAAAGGAAAGGGATTGTAAAAAATGAAAAAGTTCTTTTTTAGCAACATGATACGCATGTTATGCATACTAATAACGGTAGGGCTCCTCGCTTCGTGCAACACCGGCACGCAAACAGGCGGCACCAACCCGGATGAAAAGGTGACTATTACCATCTCATTTGATGCCCTGAATTTAGTGGGCGGGGGGGAATTAGACGATATATTCGCCGAATTTTACCGGGAAAATCCGAACATAATTATCGAAAGTGTGCCTATGGTTGCAACAAGCCCTGAAATGACCGCTAAAATCGCTTCCGGCAATGCGCCTGACCTTTTCCGTTTGGAGGGAGTTACCAGCTTGCCGGGAATGGCCTCTAAAGGGCTTCTTCTTGAGCTTGACGATTACATAGCGAAAAGTGATAAAATTGTTCTTGACAACCTGTACGATGTTTATAATGTATTCAGGTTTGACGGTATGGAAGCCGGAAAAGGTCCTATATACGGCACGGTGAAAGACTGGAGCATTGACACCCAGATGTGGATAAACAAAAAGATGTTCAGGGACGCAGGGCTTCGTGTTCCGACTAAAAATGAACCGCTTACTTATGACGAGTTGTCAGTAGCATGCCATACATTTTTCAAGATGAATGAAGATGGTGAAGTGGTTCAACTCGGCTTGACCGGATTATATGGTATCGTTCAAACGATAGAGGTATTGCTGGCACAGCAGGGAAAATCAATGTGGTCTGAGGATTTCAATACGACAACGTTGTTGGAACCTGATACAAGAAAAGCAGTTGAGTATTATCTGGGTTTACAAAAAAATGGGGGAATGGAGAGCCCGCTTAACCCTGCCAACACTTATTATTCATGGTTTATTGAAGGTAAGGCGGCGATGGTAAATTTTGGTTACTGGATGGCGTCTCAGTTAGCGAACGACAATAATTTACAGATTGATTTGGATGATGTCGAGTTGGTTCCCGGTCCGATTTGGGATAAAAACAAGCGTTTTTCGGCATGCCTGGCGGGTACAGGGTCGGCGATATACAAAAAAACCAAGCATCCTGACGAGGCGTTTAAGGTTTTCGAGTATATACATTTCGGGTCGTCCGCCGATACACGTGCCCAAAAGGCATTCGGGCTACCTATAGACAGAACCAAAATATCCTTGCTTCCGCAAGATACTCCTTTCCTGAAAATGGCGTATGAATCAGTTCTTGATGACGCTGAATATGCCTCCAGTGATGTAAGGATAAATCCTTTTGCCAACTTTACAAGTGTGAATGCGACATTTGAAAAGTATTATATCCCGGTTCTTTTCGGGCAGGATACCTTGGACAATGCGCTTCAAAAAATAAATGATGAGCTTAATATACTCACAAAAGAAGGGAAAGAAATCTTAGGTGTTGATTAAGCGTAAGCACGTTACAAACAAAATTGTTGTTAATAAAGGGATAAGATACAAAATGCGCGCAAGGGCGTTTTATGTCATAATGTTACCGTATTTTATTATGATGGTTTGCGTAAAGGGATTTCCATTCGCTTGGGGATTGTATATAAGCTTTACTAATTTTACGGGCTTTAACATAGATAAGCTCAAAATGGTGGGAATAAACAATTTTGCGCGTGTACTTACAGACAATGAGGCTATTTCATCCATTGGCAGGACGTTCGGAATATCCCTTATTGTAGTCCCACTCACGATTTGCATTTGCTTGCTTCTGTCGTTGTTGCTTAACTCTAAAATAAAAGCCATAGGCGCTTTTCGGACGATATATTACTTGCCGTCTATTATTCCTAGCATCGCTGTCGTTACCATGTGGAGGGGAATGTTCGCAAAGGAAGGCGGACTTCTAAATATGGTCAGCATATTATTTGGTGGGAAGAGTATTAACTGGCTGGGATATGATTTTGCGAGGAAGTCACTTATAATCATGCTTCTTTGGAGTTCGGGCAGCGGAATTTTAACGAATCTTGCCGCCATGAAGGCGGTTCCGAACGATTTATATGAAGCGGCGGAAATTGAGGGAGCGGGTTATTTTACGAAGCTTTTTAAAATAACCCTCCCGTTGATTTCAAACATGATTTATATGAATTTGGTTACAGGCATTATAGGCATGCTACAATTATTCGGGCAGCCTGTCCTGCTGACATCAACCGCGGGCGCAGGGCTTACCGCACTGCCGATACGCCCAATTTATACATATCTTGTACATGTGTATCAGCAGATATTTGTAAACCTACGTTTCGGCTACGGCTTAGCTATGGTTTGGGTAATATTTACCATCATCATGCTTTTGACAATGATTATGGACAAGACGAGCAAATATTGGGTCAATAATGAAATGAATTAGGAGGAACTAAATTGAAACCTGCGTCAAAAAAGAAAATGTTAATCAATATTATTTTATATGCTTTAAATGCGCTTTTCTGTGTGGTTTTTATAGTTCCGCTTTACTTTGCTATAGTAAACTCATTAAACTCGTTGTTTGGTGCGCCTGTTGTTATACCAAAATATTTTGAGTATATCAACTATTATTACGCCGTTACCCTTATACCGTTCATGCGGTACTTGAAAAATTCGATAATGATAGTCGGCACGGCATTGGGTTTAAGCCTTATTTTCAACTTTATGTACGGCTACGCCTTCGCACGGCTTCCGGCGAGAGGTTCAAAGCTATTGTTCAACCTGACACTTGCACAGATGATGATTCCTGCTTTTGCGATTCAAATTCCGCAATACATATTTTTTTCACAGCTGGGGGTGAGGGATACACTGTGGATTTGGGTTCTGAACGGCGTAGCCGGAACTCCTTTTATCATATTTATGTACAGGCAATATCTTTATCAGATTCCGAGGGAAATTGAAGATGCGGCTATTATAGACGGATGTAATTATTTCAATATTATATATCATATTTTTTTACCCGTCTCAAAAACGATTATAGCGGTTGCGATGTTTTATGAATTTATAGCGCATTGGGGCGATTATATGACACCTTTTATGTATTTGACCGAAAAAAACTATCCGCTTAGTATAGCATTGTTTGGGCTAAAGTATGTTCTTCCGCAAAACCCTTCGTTGCAGATGACGCCCGTTCTCAACGCGGCGGCGCTTTTGCTTTCAGTTCCCGTTTTCATAGTGTTCATTCTCTGCCAAAATCAGCTTGTGGAAGGCGTAGTGACGGGTAGCGTAAAAGGGTAGCGTGGTACATTATACAGCGCACTATGAAATTTTTTCAGGAGGTAAAAAAATGCGAAGAGTAGTTTGTTTGGCAATTTGTCTGGCAATTATTGTGCCGGTTATTTTCATGTGTTTTGCGGCGGATACCGATTCAGCCTTTCCCAGGGAGGAGGAATACCGCCTGTTGAAGGCGCTCGGGATTCTTTCGGATGATATTACCGAAAAGAGTATGACCATTGATGGGAGTATTCTGCGAATTGACGCAATAAAGGCCGCAGTAAAGCTTGTGGGCGCAATTGATTACGGCGCAAGCAGCATGAAGTTTTCCGATATAAAGGAGGGTATGGAGGACGCAGAATATGTGGATGCGGCGCGGGGGTATGGAATGATTGAGGGGTATGGCAACAACGTTTTATACCCGTATAACTACATATCATACAACGAGGTCATAAAAATACTGACTATCGCCGCAGGCTACGGTGAATACGCAAAATCTAAGGGCGGTTATCCAACCGGCTACCTATTAGCTGCCAATGCTGCGGGAATTACCGGTGGTGTGAGAAGTGCGGCGGGTTCTAAACTTAAGCTTTCGGAGTTTTGCAAGCTTGCTTTTAATACTCTCACTGCCGATGTTATGGGCATTTCAATGGATAACAATATATATATCAAAAGAGAAAAGGATCAAAATCTTCTTTGGACAGTATTCCGTACTTACATTGTAAAGGGCGTTGTAACCGCCGACAAAAACACATCAATTTATTCCGAAAAAAAGGCACGGGAGGGGCATATTGAAATAGATGGCACCTTGTACCATTTTAGCAATGATGACGGCAGTTATATCGGACGCTTTGTACGGGCGTATATAAGAGAGGATGAAACCAACGGAGACGAAGCTATATTGCTATGTACGGATAGGGGCAAAAACAACGTCTTTACTTTGAATTCAGACCTTATTGATACCGTTACAGGTTGCACCGGCATCAAGTATTATGAAAATGAAGAATCTGTCAGAACCCAATCTTTAGAAATCACACAGGGCGCAAGCTATATACATAACGATCTGTTCGCCGGTTATTTTGGGACATCCTACGCAACGGAGGATGAGCTTCGCCTGCAAAATGCGACTTTTACCTTCATCGACAATGACGGTGACAATGTTTATGATATTGTTATGGTTTCAAAATATACCTATTTTGAAGTTGCGACCGTTTCGGTTGCTGCAAATAGCTTTTTTGATAGGTTCAGCGGCAAGGTTATAAAATTTGTGGATAGTGATACCTTTCGTTATTCGTCCGGGCTCGCAGGCACCGTGTCGTCTATTGCCCCGTGCAATATTTTAGCCGTATACCTTAATAAAAGCGAAACGCTTGATGTAGACAGCAGGCAGGAAAAGGAATTTATCATGCTCAGTAATTTTGTAACGGGAGCGACAAAAAAGGCAAGCGGCGGCGAAATATGGATTAATGCCGAAATCAGCTCGGAGACGGGCGACTATAAAATTAATACCGATTATGTAACTGAATTATCCGAAATTGAAAATAAAGACGGACGGTTTTTGTTAGATGCCCAAAATAAAATAATAGCTTTTGAAAGAAACGCTGCCTTCACGGAAGAATACGGGTATGTGATTGATGCGGCGTCAGCAACGGGGTCCGGCTTAATTTCGGTTGTTGCTCTTAAAATGCTAATCGCAGGCGGTACGGTGGAAATAATAAGCTGCAATGACCGTATAAGGTTTTGTGAAGATAACAACGAGGAAAGAATAAGTGCCGCCAAGCTTTTGGAGAAGAAAGATATGTTCATGAAAAAATTGATACAGTATAGCACTAATTCCAGCGGTAAGCTAATCTCATTAAAAGTCCCGGAAGCTCATCCGTCGGGCGCGAGCGATAACCGCTTTAACTATATTCCGGCGACAAATTATTATACCGGACAGGGTGTTTTAAGTAATAAATACCTTCTTCTCGGCGACGCGAATATTTTTGTTGTTCCCTTGAATGAAGAAGGACAAGAAGAATATGATTATTACGGATACAAGGCAGGCAGCCGGTCACTTCTGCCCAACAATGCCGACAGAACGCTGGAGCTTTTTTCGGTCGACGACCGTATGCGCGTCGGAGCGGTGCTTTTCAGGTCCGACATACCGCTAACAACTATATGGCCGACAAATCCCATGTTTGTAGTGGAAAAAACCTCTAAAGTGTTAAATACAGACGGTAAGCAGGTTACAAAGGTTTACGGCTATTCGGGAAATAAGTATACTTCTTACGAGTTCAAGAGTGACAACTTCCCCGCAATTACTAACAAAAAGGAAAGGGAAAATTTCCTTCCCACCGATTTAGCCTTCGGCGACATTATACAAGTCGGTATCCGTAAAGGCGCTGTTTGGGATTACAAAGTGCTTTTAGACGCAAGCTCTGACGAATCTTTTTTGAGGACATTGGACTATTCAGATCTTTTCTATTGTCACGATGGAGCAGACCGTACTCCATCGTGGTCGATTGCCGGTGTTGTCACGTTTGCGCACCAGACCGTAAGTGATGTATATGCTGACTACATTACAGTTCATATGGACGATATTGCAAAAAATATTTTTGCGGAGAAGGCAAGAAACATTTTTCTTGTAACCGACGATAAAATAGAAGCGGCATCCTTCGGCGATATCCGGGAGGGCGACAAAATTTTCGCAACGTGGCTTGAGGGTGCGCAAGGTGATTTGTACATTTATAGGTAATTATATTTCCGGGAAGGAGTAATATCAATGGAAAAGGCAAGAAAAGCAGTATTATTGATGAGTATTATCATGGCGATTGGGCTTATCATTATTTTCACAGCCGCATTTGCGGCGGAGGGCGACAGCTTGGAGACTCTTTATGCCAACAATCAGGTGTATTTCTTTACCGATATGCCCGGTACCGGCTATGGTGTTGATGCTGAGGAGCAGATTTCACCGCGTTCATGGGGTCTTCATACTTTGGTCGACGGAAAAAACACATCTGTCGAATCGTGGGTAGGGGCTATTCAGACATCACCGGATTTTGAGTTCCCTTATCACATTGAAATGGGGTTTACATCTACCGGCGCGACTGCGGGTGAATGCATATTGGATTTTACGGGTATTTCTATAGGCTGCTTGCAGGGGGCGCTACGGGGTATAACGCTTTTTGACGTAGAAGAGCTTGATTTATTAACCGGAAAATGGAATACGGTTCTGAGTGATGTGAACATAACATGGGAAAATAGTGATACCACTTATGAGCAGCAGCAGTTTGATTTTCCGGAGACGGTAAGGTCAGCCAGGCTTAGGCTTGTTATCAAGGATGCAAATATTTTATTAGTCGGCGCCAACTATCGATTCGCTATTGATGAGCTAAGGGCGTATGGAACGGACACGGGGTTAAAAACCCAAAATCTTATGATTTTTAATAGTATAATTAAATCCTATAATCCATGGGGCGATCCTGACATTGGATCCCATCCTGTTGGCACGCACAGTAGTTTGTATGACGGCAATTATACCACATCATACGGGGTCGGGGATAACTCAGATTGGCATTTTCCCATAACAATAGAAGTTTCTTTTGACAGAAAATGTCTTGTCACCGGTTTTGATATCGGAGGGTTTCACAACCTTTGGACTCCCGGATACGCAAAGCGATTATTAGATAAGGTTAGTCTTTATTACGCTGCGGACGGCGGAAACTGGGAGCCGCTTGTGCGCAATTATGTAATTAACTGGCAGCAAAGCATGTCAATGGCAAGCGGGCTGAATGCAGACGATAAATATGTAACTGCTCCGAAAATTACTCCGATATATTTTGATAAACCCGTATTTGCCGAAAAAATGATGCTTATCTTTTATAAGCCTGCGGGCTTTGTTGATATAACCGATGATGGATTTCTAATAAGTGAGTTAGTTGTAAGGGGCATGGAATACACACTGTTTCGTTCTAACATTTGCGAGGATGCAGAGAGTTATTTGGAGCAATTTCAAACCGACAAATTATACGGCAGTTATTTAGCCCTTATGGAAGCTATATCCGGAATATCGTCTGACTATCCTGAATTTAAGACCTATTACGAGGATGAGACTGATATTGTGTTAAAAGATATTATAGAAAATGATGTATATACAGAAATAGTGTATGATCCACTTACCAACCAAGCGGCTATAGAGGGATACTTTTTCGGTGCGGAGAATACGCCTGTGAACATTAGCATGGAAATTGTTGCGAACGGCACATCGGTTGCCAATTTCACGGAATTACTTGACGCAAACGGCGAATTTTCTCATTTATACGACACGAGCGAGCTTGTCAACCACAAATACAATGTTATTGCCGAGCATGGCGGCGTAGTTAAGACGGCGCAATTTCAGGTTGGTCCCAATTCAGACGAAAACAGTATACTTTCCTTCTCAATAGGGCAGAGAAACGGTGCTATTTCAGGAAGAAATATTACAATATCACTTCCAACCGGAAGCAGATTAATCGGCGTAGTACCGATATTTACTATTTCGGATTATGCGACCGCGTATATCGATGCGTCTTTGGTTGAAAGCGGAAAAACATCAATAGATTTTAGCTCTCCCGTAACTGTGACGGTAATATCCGACAGCGGATTACAGGCTGATTACACGATAACCGCGGTTGTCGACGAGAAACGGTCATCGAGCTCCGACAGAGACAGACCGGGCGGCGGCGGAACGATTATCATTGCTCCGAAAAATCCGCCCGACAGCAATACGAGTGACGACAGCAGCACCGGCAATGGCAATACGGAGGAAAAGCTGACTTTCAGCGATATCCCAACCGACCATTGGGCATACGATTCCGTTAAACGGCTGTATAAGGAAGGGATTATTTCGGGCGTAGATGACAGCAGCTTTGATCCCGACGGCAATCTGACAAGGGAACAGCTCGTTAAAATGCTGGTTATCGCCTTTGGGATTCCCGAACGTGAGGAAAACCGCTTTTCGGATGTTCTGCCCGACTCGTGGCATTATACATACGTCGGCGGTGCGTATCAAAGCGGTATTGTGCTCGGCATTAACGATGACCTCTTTGGAATCGGACAAACGGTAAAACGTCAAGATGCGGCCGTTATGATTTACCGCATTATCAAGGATAAGCTGCCAAGTGCTCAAAACACTTCAAAATTTACTGACGACGGCGACATCAGCGGATACGCCGCCGATGCGGTCTACGCCATGCAAAGTGCAGGACTGATAAATGGTTATGACGGGATGTTCAATCCACTGGGAGATATAACCCGCGCCGAAGCGGCAAGGCTTATCGCCTCGGTCATATCATATTAAAAGGGAGGAAAAACCATGAAAAATGCAAAGAAGGCAATTTGTCTGCTCATATCCTTAATTATGATATGTGCGATTTTGCCGGCACACATCAGTGTCCATGCGGAAATCTCAAATATTTCGCGCTTAGCGAAATTAAGCGCTGATTTCATTATGCTGTCAGGAGAGGGAATCGGAAATCTAACGGACGGACAATATGTCAGGTGTGCAGTTATAGACCCGAATTACTTCACCAAGTTTCCTTTTCACATTACTTTTGACTTTAACGGCTTTAACGCAAGGGTTGATATGGTGAAATGGGTCACGAATATTGGTAAAGATATGGGTGTAAAAAACATTGATATTGAATATATGGAGAACGACGAGTGGCTGCCGTTGCGGAATAACATTGTGTTTGACTGGAAATTCGGAACATTAGGCAGCCCTGACGCAAATACGGTTGAGTATAGTGACATCGCTTTCGGAAATCCGGTTACGGCTGAAAAGTTTAGAATCCGCATTAATAATGCTAATATGGCTCCCGGCATGTTTAGAATAAGCGAAATAGAATTTTACGGTGAAATAGTTGGATTTACAAAAGAAGTGACGAGAATTGAGAAACAGTACTTAAAATATCAGTTAGGCGATAAAATCACAATGCCCCAGAAAACAACCGTTTATTTTGCTGATGGAAGCAGCGCCGAATATTCAGTTGTATGGCAGAATGTGTCGGAGCGTCCCGGAGTTCAAAAAATATATGGTACGATTGAAGGGGTAAATCTGGATACGGAAATCATCGTTGAGCTTTTTGACCCGGACGATATGCCGGATTATTCAGACGGAGAATGGTACGCTAATTATATAAAGCCGCTTGTAAAAAAAGGAACATTGGTGTTAAATGGCAAATCGGCAGAGGATACCGTAACGAGGGATTTACTTGCCTCCGTGCTGTTTAAGAATTTCGACATGGAATTTCCGCGGGAGTACACAAAGGTCTTTACCGATTTACAGCCAAGCGAAGCGGCATACGACATATATATGACCGCCTTTTCAAGCGGGGCTTTGAGCGATGTCATACAGGGCGACGAGTTCGGCGCAAGCATGACTGTTTCGCGTATAGAAGCGCTGCAGGCAATATATAACTGCTTGGACGTTGAGGAAACATCCGGCGTTGACGAACTACCGTATAACGATATAGGAGGTATTACGCCTGAGCAAAAAACCGCACTTATGTATTTTTACGAAAACCAATATATAGCCTCGAGCGAAAGCTTCAGGCCGCAAGACGGCATAACGATAGCCGAGCTTGCCGTAATTCTGGGAAATCTGTCGGGAATAGATTTGGGGAGCATTCAAACGACCTACTTCCGGGATAACGACGAGATACTTGTTAACCCCAACATGGGTCTGTTCAGTTATTACATAGATAATGAAATGACGGGTTATGAGATAAGCGGCCCCGAAAGTTATTATTTTGAAGAAATTCCCGGCATGGCGGCGGTTTACCTCCGAGGCGGCTGGTCGCTTTTCGAACCGGAGGAAGGCAAGTATGACTGGAGCCTTATCGACATGGCGATACAAAAGTACGGCAGTGTGGGCTTGCAGGTTGCACTGCGCATAACCTGCGCCGATGATTTCAGCTACTCCACGCCAAAATGGGTATTTGACGCGGGTGCGAAGTCCGGTTTATGGGGCACGTGGGTCATGCCGGTATGGGAAGACCCAATCTTCCTTGAAAAATTAGACAATTTTTTAAGGGCGTTAGGAGAAAAATATAACGGAGATCCTAATATTGCGTACATTGACGTTGGAACGCTGGGTATTTTCGGCGAAGGGCATATGATGGAAATGAGCACCTATTCCATGCCGCTCGAATGTATCTTAGCCCAGTTCGAGATGTACGAAAATTACTTTCCGGATACGCTAAAGGTTGCAAACGACCCTATCATGCACAATTCGGAATGGATACCCATCATACTTGAAAAGGGCGGGTTCGGTTATAGAACCGACGTTGTTCCCGGCGACAGGGCAAATGCAAGGTTTTTCACCTCGGATCTTTTAGAAAGAATTATAAAGTTTTGGAAAAAGGGTCCGATTATATTTGAGCCTGACCATTACAATAATGCATCATTGAATGGCGATTGGGGCGACGGCTGGGATGCGCTTGAGCTTGTAGATATCGCTCATGCGTCCTTCTTCGGTCTCCACGGCATGTCCGAACGGATATACCGCGAAAACCCGGAGGTTTTCGACGCTATAAGCAAACGGCTGGGGTATCGCCTGATACCCGGCGAGGTATCGCTCCCGCAGGAGGTAGAAGCTCACGGCAATTTCGATATGGCAGTTGACTGGAAGAACGTCGGCGCCGCACCGTGTTACAAGGGTGCGTACCCGACCCTGACGCTGAAGAACAAGAACGGGGACATTGTTTTGGTACTGACTGACCGCGATTTTAACGTAAAGGATTTGCCTGTAGGCGAACCGGGCGAAGTTCCGGCAAGCGTGGTTGAAAGGGCAACCTTCCGTGCCGGCGCTCTTCTTCCGGGCGGCGAGTATGACGCATTTTTATCGGTGGGCGAGCTTGACGGAACACCTACCATAGCAATGCCGATTGACGGAGACGACGGTGCAAGGCGTTACCATGTAGGGTCAATAAAAGTGCAGGGTATGTATGACGTTACCGCCTCGCAAAGCGCACCGTCCAAGCTCACCATGGATTTTACAATCAGACCGACCATGCTGAGTACCTATGCTATAACTGTGGGCAGGCTTTTATATGTGGAAGCGGGCATTAGAAACAGGAATTTCGATTTTATTATTGATTTCCCGAACAAAGAGCTGGGGAGCGGGTTCACCGCAAAAAAACCGTTTTCGATGGAAATAGACCTGCCGATACCGCCCTTGTATTTGGATAAACCGTTAAGCGACCCTGCTGTGCTTAAAGGTAAACGGTTTAATGTATGGCTTGAAATTTTGAACAATTCCAACGGGCCGTATATAACTTATATGACGGCGGACAGGGGCAGAAATTCGTATTTGGGCGTTGCGGAGCTTGACGACAACATGAAATGGGTGTTTACACCCGGTGATACGCCGGAGTAAATAAACAGAAAACGTAAAATAAATCGAAGGAGGGACAAACCGCAAACAAAATCTTGTGACATACGCAAACACAGAGAACAAAAAATATATTAAAATTAGG
>JAAZFB010000185.1 GCA_012511915.1 Clostridiaceae bacterium | reverse complement strand
GTATGCAATTGTAGCGGAATTTTTATTTTTTCTTTAATGCTCTTAACGAGCTCATAAGCAACATACGGTGTTAATAACCCCGCCATATCCTTGATGCAAATAGAATCGGCACCCATACCTTCCAATTGTGATGCAAGGTCAGTAAATGTTTTGTTATTGTGTACAGGGCTGATTGTATAGCTTAAAGCTGCTTGAACATGGCCTTTTTCTCTTTTGGTAGCATTGATTGCAGTTTCTAAATTTCGGACATCATTTAAGGCGTCAAAAATTCTTATAATGTCAATGCCGTTAGCAATTGATTTTTGAACAAAATATTCCACCACATCATCTGCATAATGACGATAACCCAAAATGTTTTGTCCCCTAAACAGCATTTGTAGAGGCGTCTTTTTTGCAGCACTTTTAAATTTTCTAAGACGTTCCCAAGGGTCTTCATTTAAAAATCTAAGGCATGAGTCAAATGTTGCACCGCCCCATGCTTCAAGCGAATGATACCCTATATCGTCAAGCTGTGAGACTATAGGTAGCATCTCGTCAGTTGTCATTCTTGTTGCAACAAGCGATTGATGAGCATCACGCAATATCGTTTCGGTTATTTTAATTTTTTTTCCCATAGACCTTTCCTCCTTTTTGAACTATCTGAATAATTCACTTAGCGCTATAAATACACCCGCCGCAACAGCTGAACCTATAACACCGGCTACATTAGGTCCCATAGCATGCATAAGTAAAAAGTTTGACGGATTTTCTTTCTGCCCTACGGTTTGTGAAACACGTGCTGCCATAGGCACGGCTGATACGCCAGCTGAACCGATAAGCGGATTAATTTTGCCGTGGGTCATTTTACACATAAGTTTGCCAAAAAGTACCCCGCCTGCCGTGCTGAAACTAAATGCAAGCAACCCAAGCACAATTATAAGCAGTGTTTCTTTTCTTAAAAAAGTTTCGGCAGTAGCGGTGGCACCGACTGTAACGCCAAGAAAAATGGTAATTATATTAAGCAGTTCGTTTTGCGCCGCTTTGCTTAGTCTGTCAACTACGCCGGTCTCTTTGAATAAATTACCTAACATAAGTGTTCCGACAAGCACTACAGATGATGGTACCAATAAAGCAACAATTACAGTTGTAACAATAGGGAATATTATTTTTTCCTTTTTGCTTACTGTCCTCAGTTGGTCCATAACAATTGCGCGTTCTTTTTTAGTTGTAAGTGCTCTCATAATCGGCGGCTGAATTATCGGCACCAGTGCCATATAAGAATATGCAGCTATTGCTATTGAAGATAGCAGCTCAGGTGCAAGCAATCTGGTAACATAAATGGCTGTAGGGCCATCGGCACCACCTATAATACCAATTGACATGGCTTGTTCAACATTAAAACCTAACAATAGAGCAAGGAAAAATGCTGCAAAAACACCAAGCTGAGCTGCCGCACCAAGTAAAATACTTTTGGGGTTGGCAATTAGCGGAGCAAAATCAGTCATGGCACCGATACCAAGAAAAATAAGCGGTGGATAAATTCCAAGTTTTACCCCTAAGTATAAAAGATCGAGCAAACCACCATTTTCGGCAACTTTTTGCACACTCATAGAGTCTCCCGTAAATAAATCACTGTGCATAAGATCCGCCAAGGGCATATTAGAAAGCAACATACCGAAAGCAATGGGTAAGAGCAATAGTGGTTCAAACTTTTTAACAATTGCAAGATACATAAGTACACATGAAACAGCTATCATTATAATTTGACCAATACTGATATTAACAATGCCTGTGCTATTTATAAACTCGTTTAATCCTTGTGTAAATACCTGCAAGCTATTTATACCTCCTGCATTTAATTAAAGGCTGTTACTTCAGCCTGTTGATTTTTTTCAACCAAGCGAAACAAGAGCATCACCGGTATCTACCGTTGCGCCCTGTGCTACATTTACAGAGACTACTTTTCCGTTATCCGGCGCCATTATTTCGTTCTCCATTTTCATAGCTTCTAAGATGACGAGTACTTGACCTTTTTTTACATCGTCCCCTATCTTAACGTTAACGCTTAAAATGTTTCCGGGCATTGGCGCTGCCACAACCATTGAGCCGGGCGGAACGGAAACGGGCTTTTGCACCGGTTTTTCTTCAACAGCTTTCTTTTCAACTTGCTGCTGTTGCACAGGTTTTGCCTGGGCTACAGGTGGTGCCTGGGCAACAGGTGGTGCTGATGCGGCCGTAGATGAACCTACCTCTTCAACTTCGACATCGTATGATGTACCATTTACATTTATTCTGTATTTCTTCATAGATTTATCCTCCGTTTAATCAGATTATATTGTTAAAATACCCTTTTTCTAGCCGCTTTGCCCCATTCCGGTGTGTTGTCAACAACCCTTCTTATAAATGAAACTTTAAGCGCGCTCGTAGGTTTATTTAGCATTGACGCAATTGCTGCCGTTATTACCGCAATTAATTCGACATCATCATCATTTTGGTTTTCGGATAAAGATTGCGGTTTTTCAGTTATTGTAATTGCAGGTCTTTTTTGACGTCTGCTTTTCGGGTCGGATATAACTCGCATAATTTCAAGTGCAAACCATAAAATAATCAGCACTGCGAACACAATACCCATTCCAATAATTGTAACGCTTACCCCGGTATTAATTATATCCATGGTTATGACCATTAGCCTTTCTGACTCACAAAATTTAATTAATTCATTTACACACTTACCGTGAGCCGGATAAAGCGTGTAGACGGTCATGCGCGAAAGTGTAAACGACTGAGTGCAACAATTGCGCATTTTGTGTGCAACCGCCACAAGGCGTATAAGTCTGAATTTATTCAGATTTTATATAGCCCTTTCAAATATCAAACAGGCATGTTACCATGTTTTTTTGGTATTCGATCATCACGCTTGCCGGACAAAACATCGATTGCACTGATTAGACGTTTCCGTGTTTGTGCAGGGTCAATAATGTCATCAATAAAGCCGTATTGTGCGGCAATATAGGCAGAAGCGGATTTTTCAGTATATTCATTTATCTTTTCTGCTCTGGTAATTTCGGGGTTGTCAGATTGTGTAATCTGTTCGTTATGCAAAATAACCGCCGCTGTTTCGGGTGGTAATACAGAAATCTGTGCGGTTGGGTAAGCAAAAACTAAATCAGCACCTATTGATTTTGCACACATAACAAGACACGCGCTACCAAATGCCCTTCTTACGATAATTGTAATTTTGGGAACGGTAGCTTCAGCATAAGCATAAGCTAACGATGCGCCGTAAACGGAAATACCTCCGTACTCTTGTTCAACCCCCGCCTTAAAGCCGGGTACGTCTACAAATGTAATGATGGGTATATTAAATGAATCGCAAATGCGTATAAATCTTGCTGATTTTTTTACTGCATCTATATCAAGATATCCATCTTGAAAATTAGGTTGGTTAGCAATAATGCCGACCGACATCCCGCCAAGCTTTGCATAACATGTTACAATATTCTCGGCATATTTTTCGGAAACTTCAAAAATATCGTTTTGATCCGTTATTTCTTTTATAACTGATTTTATATCATATGCAGAGTTATCATTTGGAATTATTGAAATAATATCTTCCGAAAGCCTGTTTATATCGTCATTATTATATATATCGGGAGGTGAAATTTCTAAATTGTTGGAGGGTAGAAAACCTAACAGTTTTTTAAGTGATATAAAACAATCGTCTTTTGTTTTATAAGTAAAATGTGTGTTGCCATTTTTGGCGGATATCGAAGCTGAGCCTAACAAATCGGCATCTGTCTGTGTATCCGTTTGTCCTTGTGTAACTGCCGGGCCGGTCAGAAATAGAGAAGAATTATCCTCGGTCATAAAAAGAAAGTCGCAAAGACCTGCGATAAAAACCGAACTACCTACGCAAGGACCGGTAATAACGGCTATTTGGGGTATCGCACCTGATATTTGTGAACTGCTGGATAATATCTTTCCTATGCCGGACAGTATATCCAAACCTTGGTCTATTTGTGCCCCATGCGAACTTAATATGCTAATTATCGGAGCGCCGGTCTTGGTTGCCAAAGCAAAGACTTCTGAAATCTTTTGTGCGGCAACGTTGTTTACAACCCCGCCAGCCTTACCGATATCCTGGGAATACATATACACTAATCGTCCGTCTATCGTACCGTATCCCGTAACAACACCCTGATCGGCAATATTGCCGGAAACAAATGTGCTAAGCTCAATAAAGCTCTCGGCATCAAACAGCTTGTCTATGTCTTGATAAATTTGTTTTTCACTATCGACATACTGTTGTTTCTGTTGCTTAAATAGGGCGTTTTTGTCAGTATTGGTCATGTATTTACCTCCTGTGAAAAAAATCCTAAACACGTCTATTATACTATACTTTCAATCGCAATACAATAGAATATTCCAAAATAATGATATAAAGTTTCACAATTAGACAAAAAATATTAAATAATTAAAAGTTAATATGCACAATTATAATGGATTGGTAAGACCGGTTAAGAAATTTAATTCAGTTTTTGTCAGGTGTCTCCATCTGCCTAATGGTATATTGCCCAAGGAAATTAATCCGATTGACACCCTTTTTAGTGAGACCACTTCAAAACCTATAGTTTGAGCCATTTTCCTAATTTGACGATTTTTGCCCTCGGTGATTGTTATCTCAAAGGCGCTGTTTGTTAATTGCTTAACCTTTGCAGGTTTAGTTTTTGCACCGTCAATAAGAACTCCTTTTTTGAGTTTATCAATTGCCCATTTAGACGGTGCACCGTCGAGCTCGACTATATATGTTTTAGGGATATTATACTTTGGGTGCGTCAGGGCATAAGCTATGTTACCATCGTTAGTCAAAAGCAGCAGACCCTCACTGTTGATATCCAATCTGCCGACTGGGAAAACACGTGTGTTTATTTCATTTTTAATTAAGTCTATAACAGTTTTACGACCGAAATTATCTGCTGAGGTTGTAACATAACCTATCGGTTTATTTAAAAGTATATAGATTTTTTTAGTTTGTTGGCGAACTTGTTTACCGCATACCATGACTTTATCACCGTCAGAAACTTTAACACCCGGTTTATCTGCAGTGACACCGTTTACCGTAACCATGCCTTTTTTCATTAACTCTTCTGCATTGCGGCGTGATGCCACACCGCATTCTGCGAGGTACTTTTGTAAACGCATTATTATTATGACCTCCTTGTACTAAATAGGGCTTACTTAAAAAGTTGCACTTTTTAAGGATACCCTAAATACAATCTAATATAGAGTTTATTATTAACCCTTTTGCACACCCAACAAATCAAACAATTGTTTTAATATTACATAATAGGCATCGTAAAATTTAATATTTTGGGTTACCGGAATGTCTTCATTAGCAATTACATCTATAGTTTTTACTTTTTTTGTTCCTATATAAACACTTACCGTCCCATGGCACTGACCTTGATATACCGGTGCTTTAATAAAATCCGGCACATTATATTTTATTGTTATTTTGTCGTCGTCTTTTGCCGCAAACATTACATCTGATTGGGCATATAAAAAAACTTTCTTTGTCACCGCTTTGATAACCGGTACCGCCCGGATATAATCTTTCGCTTTTATCGGGTGTTTTAGTTTGTAAGTTGAAAAACCATAATCCATCATTTGACTGTGGTCATTCCAATCGTCCGGGGCAAAAAGGGTAACTGCTATTAACTTTAAACCGTCCTTCGTAGCTGAAGAAACAAGGCACCTTCCGCATTTTTTTGTAAACCCCGTTTTCACACCATCTGCACCTTTATAAAGCGACAGCATTTTGTTATGGTTTACCAGCGTTCGTACAAATTCGCCATCCGGTGTTTGGGAGTATATCGTTTTGACTTTTGTAGATACTATTTCTGCAAAAAAAGGTATATTCAGAGCATGCATTGTTATTTGTGCCATGTCGTATGCTGTTGTGTAATGTGCTATGTCGTCCAAGCCATGTGGATTGGTAAACGATGTATTATAAAGCCCTAAATCTTTTGCCTTTTGTGTCATTAGCAAGGCAAAGCTTTCAACGTCGCCGGATATATGCTCGGCAATTGCGATGCTTGAATCGTTTCCCGAGTTTAGCATCAGGCCATATAATAAGTCTTTAAGACAGATCTTTTCGCCAGCTTTTAGGTACATTGAAGAGCCCTCGGTAGTTGATGCTCTATTACTGACTGTAACAACATCGTCTAATTTGCCCCTTTCAATTGCAACAAGGGCAGTCATAATTTTAGTTGTGCTTGCCATGCCAAGGCGTATTTCGGCATCTTTAGACATCAAAACCCTACCTGTATGGGCATCAATTAGAATTGCACTTTTTGCCGAAAGTGCGCAAACTTTAATATTGCATATCATTAAACACAGTGATAACAATGTCAACAGTTTAAACAAAAAAATCACCTCATTTTTAATATATGAGGCAATTGATTGTGTTAGTCTTTACTTTTGCCAAAAAATGAACTTATACTTTTAATCAGTTCGGGTAAAGAATCAATTACTCTTTCAACCGCAGTTTCAGCATTGATATTCAATAATTTAATATTACCCTTTTCAACTACTAAAAACCCTACCGGTGAAACGGTAACTCCTCCTCCGCCGCCGCCGGCTATTTGCTGGTCTTCGATTTTTTCTTCCTGATTAAATCCGCCCATTCCAAAACCAAGCGAAACCTTTGTAATAGGTATTATGGTAACACCTTCGTTAGTTTCAATAGGGTCTCCAATTACTGTGTTAACATCAATCATTTCGCGAATTCCGTGTAAAGTTGAAGCGAATAAACTCTCAAGATTACTTGCCATTATTTCACCATCCTTTAGTATTTTTACTATTGAATTTTATTAGTATTAGCTGATGTAATTTCAAACTTTTGATAAAGTTGTAATATCCGTTTGGCAATACTGTACATTTTAAATAAACGCACCCTTAGCATTAAAGTAAAGCAAATATCAAAACAGCTTTTTGTATATGTTGGATTTACAGCAATATTTGTTATTTTTTTTATATTTAAATACTTATCTGCCAGCGAAACAACAGCTGTAATACCCGCCCAAATAAGCCCATTTACCATGCCTGTCAATGCCGCATAGTAAAAGCCGAAGGTAATGGATAAATTTATACCTTGTATTGAGAGTCCGTCTTGCGCTTGGCATAATATATTAATTATTTCTGCTTTTTCGCTCTTGTAAAATCCCTTGACTCTATTTGACTTTTTCAGTACACCTCGAAAATCTGTTTCAAGCAGTTTAAAACGCTTTTTCCTATCTTTTGTTTTTTTAGATGTGGAATAAATAGTTATTACGCCTAATCTTATGGATAATTTTTCGTTTTTGTATTTTATGGTAATACTCCATTTATGAAGCAACACGTAAATAATCAGCAGTATTATTATGCATAACGATGAAAAAAATATCCACATACTAATCACATACCTTCTTAATAATACAGCATTACTGTATTTCTATTTGGTCGCTATTTTGCGTGTCTTCAATAATAAATTCATCAACGCTTGGCAACGAAGAAATGCTGTCAATAGCAAAGCTTCGTAAAAACTCATCTGTTGTGCCAAAAAGAGACGGCCTGCCGGGTGCATTTAACTTGCCGGTTTCTTCAATTAAACCAAGCTCAATCAAACGTGTTACCGAATTATCACTGTTAACTCCACGAATTTTTTCGATTGTAGATCTGGTAACAGGTTGCTTGTACGCTACAATTGCAAGCACTTCGAGGGTAGGATTAGTTAGGGGATTTCTTTTTTTTGGCGGTACAATTTTTCGAACATATTCGGAAAATTCTCCTCTTGTTGCCATTTGATATTTATCCCCTACCTGTATTATTTTTATTCCCCTTTTCTCGTAATTGAAGCTATCTGAAAGACGTGTAATAACAGATTTTAAGGTGGTGCTGTCTGTTTCAGTGATTTCTGATAATTTATCAAGCGAAATAGCATCACCTGAGGCAAATAAAACAGCCTCAATAATCCCCTCTAACTTGCGAATTTCCATAAGTGTTGACAGCCCCTTTCCTTTTGTTGATGTATTTAAGCTGGTACGCCATATTATCGCTGCCCGTGATTTTAACTCTGTTAAGTTTTACAAGCTCTAAAACTGCCAAAAAAGATGCAACCGCCTCACTTTTTGTTTTTACGCCGCGAAACAAATCAATAAAGGGTATTTTTTTTACCCGCTTAAGCTTTAATAAAATATATTTGACTTTGGAAAAAACAGATACTATTTCCCTGCCAACTATACTTTGAAATCGACTGCCTGGGATCGGCTTGCGATACTTAATCCGTCCGGCAATTTCTAAAATTGCGTTATATAAATGTAACAGGGTTACCTCTGAAAGGCTTTCGTCTATAAGCAATGGTTGAATATATTCCCCGGTTTTGCAGTATGTATTGCTACCGGCAAATTCTTTCTCACGTAAATACTGCGATATCTGTTTAAAACGCTTATACTCAATCAGCCTTTGTGCAAGCTCAATTCTTGGGTCGTCCTCTTCGGGCTGCTCGTCGTATTTCGGTAACAACATTTTCGATTTAATATAAAGCAAATGTGCGGCAATTACTAAAAATTCACTTGATACTTCTATGTCAAAATGTTTCATTTCTGACAGATAGTCAATGTATTGTTCTGTTATCTCAGAAATCGGTATATCATATAAGCTGACTTTATTCTTATTTATAAGGTGCAGCAGTAAGTCAAGCGGACCTTCAAATATTTCAAGCTTAAATGAAATTTGTTTCATCAACTATGCTTCCTTTCATTATATAAAGGCAAACAGCGAACTACATTATGTTATTTTATTATAAAGCTAACACCATTAAATATTGCATTCATAAGGTTTTCAACACCGTTGCTCAATATAGGTGTTAAAATCCCTGTATAAAGCAACACTATCATTACTATTATCCCATATCGTTCGTACTGCATATATTTAAAGTAAATTCTGTTAGGTAAGAAAGCACCGACAATTTTGGAACCGTCAAGGGGTGGTATCGGCAATAGGTTGAACATTGCAAAAGCGCAGTTATAAATAAAAAACTTAATCAAAAACACGTTGTAAAACTTCTCTGATGAAAAATATAAACTGCCGTCTTGCATATAAATCAGCCCCGCCCAAGAAACTAAGAGCGCGGTTATAAATGCGAGTATAACATTAGACAGCGGACCGGCTATTGAGGTTATTGCCATGCCCTTTTTTGGATCTTTAAAATAACTTGGGTCAACCGGTACAGGTTTCGCCCAACCAAAACCCACCGTTATTAACATAATAAAACCTAACCAGTCAATATGTTTTAATGGGTTTAACGACAGCCTACCCTGCCTTTTCGCAGTATTATCGCCCAATGCATACGCTACTATGCCGTGTGATAACTCATGAAATGTCAAAGCTAACAGCAGAGCAGGAATGTTAAGCAAAATATCTGATATGGAATTATTACTAAGCAACAAATCACCCTTTTACAAAATGTCATTCTTTATTATATCATCGTAGCTTTCCCGTTTTACTGCAAGTTTCGATTTGCCGCCACTCACCATTACAACAGGTGGGCGTGGAATGCGGTTATAATTGCTTGCCATGGAATAATTATAGGCTCCGGTTGCCAAAACGGCAATTAAATCACCCGCTTTTATATGCGGCATTTCTATATTTTCAATTAAAATATCCCCCGATTCGCAGCATTTACCCGCGATTGTTACAGTATTTTCAGGCTTTGCGAGCGGATTATGCACCATTAACGCTTGATATTTAGAGCGGTAAAGAATATAGCGCGGGTTATCTGCCATACCGCCATCGACCGAAACATATGTACGCATTTTAGGTATCTGTTTAACTGCACCGACTGTATAAACTGTTATTCCTGCAGGTGCGGTTATTGAGCGCCCCGGCTCAATTACAATTTTCGGCAGCGAGATTCCCCGTTTTTTTGATATGTTTTTTACTGTTTGTGCAATATGTTTTATATAATCGGACAAAGGCAGAGGTTTGTCGGATTTTGTATATTTTATACCGTAACCGCCCCCCAAATTAAGTTCTTTTATCTCATATTGCAAATTTTTCTTTATATCGGCAATAAAGTTTGTCATAACTTCTGCAGCAATTATAAACGGTTCAGTCTCAAAAATTTGAGAGCCTATATGGCAATGCACACCGACTACCTTTATACCGTCCATGGATAATGCACGCTTTATTATATCTTCTGCTTCACCTGTTTCAAGTGCAACACCGAATTTTGAATCTATCTGACCGGTTTTAATAAAATCATGCGTATGTGCATCAATCCCAGGTTTTATTCTGAATGAAATCGGAACTACCTTATTTGCTTCTAATGCAATTTCGTTTAACATCTCTAACTCAACTACATTATCGACAATTATTCTGCCGACATTGTGCGAAACTGCAAGCGACAGCTCATTTTTAGTTTTATTATTTCCGTGGAAATAAATTTTTTCCATTGGGAAACCGGCTTTAATAGCGGTGTATAGTTCGCCACCCGAAACAACATCAAGACCTAAACCCTCTTGTTTTGCCACATTGCATATATAGAGGCAACAAAATGCCTTACTTGCGTATAACACCATGCCGTTGCCGTCATAATATTCATCGAGTGCATTTTTATAAATGCGACAGTTGTTACGGATTACATCCTCATCCATTAAATATAACGGCGTTTTATATTCATTTGCTAATTGTGAAACATCAACGCCACCTATTGTTAGGTTGTTTTTGTCATTTACTCCTAAGTTGTTGAATAATAACATAATAATGACCACCTCATAAAATCATATGTATATATACGAATTTTAGCATATTTCGAAAAGAGTGTCAAACATTTACTGACTGTTGTTATAATAATCGTAAATATTTTTTGCGGTTGTTTTATCTATTCCTTTTACTTCTGATAGTTGCATAATAGTTGCCTTTTTTATTGCGGCTATTGTTTTAAAATGTTTTAATAATGCTTGACGGCGCACCCCACCAACACCGTGTATTTGCTCAAGCGTTGAGCTGATAGATTCCTTTTTGTGTTTTTTTCTAAATGAAGCTACCGCAAACCGATGCACTTCATTTCCAACGGCAGTTAAAAATAAAAACACATTGCTTTGGCGGTTAATGTTAAGCTGACCGTCAATAGATACCAATGCTTTGGTTTTATGTTTATCATCCTTTACCATACCGAAAAGCGGTATATTAAGATTGAAAAACTTTAGAACATCATATACTGCGTTCACATGACCTTTTCCCCCGTCTATTAGAATTAAGTCGGGCAGTGGGGTAAAGCCTTGTTCCTGTTCAATTCCGTTTGAAATGCGTCGGTACACTACCTCTTTCATACTTTCGTAATCGTTTTGACCTTGAACCGAACGGATGTTGAACTTTTTATAACTGCTTTTTTTTGCAATACCGTTTTCAAAAACAACACAAACACCTATGTTGTTTGTGCCGGAAATATTTGATATGTCATAAGCCTCAATTGTTTTCGGTATTTCGACAAGTCCCAATTGATTTTTTATTTCAGTCAATAATGTGATTGTTTTTCGTTGTGCCTTATCAAATTTTGACAAATGGTTTTCCAATTCGTCGAATGCGTTTTTTTCAGCCATTTTTATAATGGCACGCTTTTCTCCCCTTTGCGGTACGATAATTTTTATCGATGCATTGCTCTTTTGACTTAGCCAACGATTAATTAAGTCGATATCTTGTATATTATATTGTAAAATAATATCCTTTGGAGTATATGTCGATATGCTGTAATACTGCTTAACAAAATCTGTTAAAATTTGTGGTTTTGTGCCTTCATCTTTGAAAAAATACTTTTCTCGTCCTAATAACTTGCCGCTACGTATAAAAAATATTTGAATACATACTGATTTGTCAATCTTTGCAACCGCAATAACATCTTGATTTCCCGGTGTTGTCGATATCATCTTTTGCTTTTCCGTTATCTTTTCCAATGCAAAAAGCTTGTCCCGTATCTTGGCGGCACGCTCAAACTCAAGATTAACAGAAGCTTGCTGCATTTGTGACTTTAGACTATCGGTTATTTCTTTATGTTTACCATCAAGTAAATCAATAACTTTCTCAAAAAGATTTTGGTATTCTTCTTTTGAAATTCGTCCGATACAAGGTGCACTGCATTGATTGATATGAAAGTTAAGACATGGACGGGACTTGTCAATATCGCGTGGTAACACCTTATTACATGAACGAATATTAAATATTTTTTTTACAAGGTCGATGGTTTCTTTTATAATAAAGCTGTTAAGATAAGGCCCAAAATAACGTGCACCATCATTTTCGATTTTTCGTGCTAACATTATACGAGGATACTGTTCATCTACGGTAAGCTTTATATATGGATAGTTTTTATCATCTTTAAGCAAGACATTATATTTTGGGGTGTGTTTTTTTATTAAATTACATTCGAGCACCAATGCCTCAAATTCAGTATCTGTAATAATGTATTCAAAATGGTCAATATTCGAAACCATCACGGCAACTTTGGGTGATTATGCCTTAGAGCTCTGAAAATATTGAGACACCCGATTTTTTATGTTTTTCGCTTTGCCGACATATATAACGGTATCATTAATATCATACATTAAATACACGCCCGGTTTTGTCGGTAATGTTTTGATTTTATCTGTAAACATAGCTTTCCCCTAAAAAAATAGTTCTGTTGTCATGTCAACAGAACTATTTAACCTAATCTATGAATAATAAGTATTTTAGTTATTGCATAAAGTCGATTTTGGTATACATTTTCAAACTACTCTGCAAAATTAGTAGAAATTAATTCTACAAGGGCGTTTACAGCTTGCTCTTCGTCAGATCCCTCGGCAAGAATAGTAATTGTGAGCCCACGTGTTATACCCAGAGACAGCACGCCAAGAAGACTTTTAGCATTTACCCTGCGTTCTTCCTTCTCTACCCAAATGCCTGATTTGAATTCGTTGGCTTTTTGAATAAAAAATGTAGCAGGTCTTGCATGCAATCCTACCTGATTGCTAACAAGTACCTCTTTAGAAAACATATTCCATATCCCTCGACTTTCGAATAATGATATTATACGACTGCTAACACATTAATAGAATACTAAATAATTAATGTAAAGTCAACAATTTTTGAAATTTTTTTATAAACGTTTTTTTAATGGTTTACATATGTAGTAACATTTGCATTGCTTTGTCATAAAATTCCGGTAGCCCCTCGTGCCCAAAGTCAGGATAAATAATTACGTTTTTAGGGGAGGTTATCCTGTTATATGCAGCGAACTGGGTTGATGGAGGGCAAGTATTATCCATAAGCCCGGTTCCCATTAATACCTCTGCGCGTATCCTTTTGGCAATATTTTTAATATCTATGTACCCAAGACGTGTAAAAATTTCGTCCTCCCTTTCGTGCCGCGGGTCAAAATTTCTGAAGTACAGGCGTAATTCTTCATAAGCATTAATCGCCAAATCCATTTCCCACACCCTTTTATAGTCGGACAAAAACGGAAAACACGATACCGCTTTTCTTATTCTCGGTTCCAATGCAGCACAAGCGAGAGTTAAGCCTCCCCCTTGAGAGCCCCCAAGTGCTGCGACCTTTTTTTCATCAACCTCCGGAAAATTCATAACTATTTTTGCAAGTTGTGCGGTATCAAGAAATATATGCCGGAATAACAAATCATGTGGGTCGTCGCTCGATAGGCCACGGATTATGTGACCCCTTAATGTGTTGCCTATTACTCCGCCTACATCTTCGGATAAACCTGCTTGCCCGCGACAATCAAGCGCTGCAACACAGAATCCTTGACTGACATAATTAAACAGATCTATCCAATCAGGTGACCTGCCTGAGTAACCATGGAATAATAAAACAGTAGAAGCCGGTTTTTTAATGGATTTTGGTCGGGCAAACTTTGCATGTATTCGTGCCCCCTTTACTCCCGTGAAGTAAAGATCAAAACATTCGGTGGTAGGGAAAGTGTAATGCGAGGGTATCAATTCAACATCGGGACTGATTTGGTTCATCTCTACCAGAGCCATATCCCAATATTCATCGATATCAACCGGGCAAGGGTTTATACCGGTGTATTTTTCTAACTTTGATAGGGGGAAATCTAAAACTGGCATTTTATTTGTCTCCTTTTATCGTTGCAAATGGATTGTTTAGTTTTTCTTTACCAATTGTAGTGGACATTCCATGTCCCGGATAAATAATTGTGTCATCAGAAAACTCTAATAACATATTAACAGATTCTACTAATTTACCATAATCACCGCCCTCAAAATCGTATCTGCCAACAGTACCGTAAAAAAGAGTATCACCGGTAAAAATAATTTTTCCTGTTTTATAACAAACACCGTCAGGTGAATGGCCGGGAGTTTTAATTATTTGAAAATCGTGTTTGCCAACACTAAAATTCTTTTCAACAACGGGTGCATTATATACCTTTTCCAAGGCAGCAACAGCCCCAACATGGTCAAAATGTCTATGTGTAATGGCAATATGCTTTACAGTAAGGCCTTTGTCATTAATATAAGATATAATCCGTTCCGCTTCATCTCCCGGGTCCATAACTACAATGTCTTTTGTGTCGGCATCTCCGAACAAATAACAGTTTGCCAAAAGTTGTCCGACAGGTATTCTCTTTAGTATCATATTTAATTCCACACCTCATTATTGTCTTTTTCTGACTACTGAAATCACATCTTTAATTCTCCAAAACCGTTTAATTATTTTCTCAAGTTCTTCTTTGTTTTTTATTTCGAGCGTTATGTTTATTATGGCAAGTGAATCTTTAGTGGAACGGGCGTTTATTGCGTGCATCGTAACTGTGGACTCGGAAATAATATTTGTCGTCTCAAGCACAAGCCCTTGACGATCGTTCGCAACAATTTGAATGTCGGTATAAAAGCTTGATTTATTGCCTTCACTCCACCATACATCTATAAATCTTTGTTCCTCGCCTAAAGCGGTATCTTGTAAATTGATTGCATTGATACAGTCTTTTCTGTGAACAGAAACGCCTCTTCCGCGTGTTATATAACCTACAATGTTATCTCCCGGAACAGGGTTGCAGCATCTTGAAAGCCTGATCAAACAGTTATCTACACCCCTAACAACTATTCCGCTGCTATTTTGGTCTTTTCTGTCAGGCTGCCGTATAAACTCCGGAATTTTTTCTTCTATTTTTTCTGTTTCTCTGTATTTTTCTTTTATTCGAGATATAACCTTTGTAATCGGAATACCGCCGTAACCGAGACCTGCATACAAATCATCGACTGTAGCTAAGTTGTATTTTTTTAATACTAAAGATAACCATTCTTTTTTAGTTGCAGCCGTAACAGGCAACCCGTTTCGTTTGAGTTCCTTTTCAAGCATATCTTTGCCACGAACAATGTTATCTTCTCTGTGTTCCTTTTTAAACCAGTCATTTATTTTTTTCCTTGCCTGCGATGTCTTAACAATCTTAACCCAATCACGGCTTGGGCCGCGCGGAACCGAAGTGGTTATTATCTCAACAATATCCCCGTTCTGCAACTTATAATCAAGCGGCACAATTCTTCCGTTTATTTTAGCTCCGGTTGTTTTATTCCCGATTGCGCTGTGTATTGCATAAGCAAAATCTATTGGTATTGCCCCAGCGGGTAAATTAATAACATCGCCCTTTGGTGAAAACACAAAAACTTCGTCCTCAAAAAGATCAATACGTACACTGCGCATGAATTCGTCAGCATCTATATTTGCTGTATCGCTGTGTATATCTATCAGCTGTCGCACCCATTCGAGTTTAGAGTCTATATCATTTTTTCCGGAGATACCCTCTTTATATTTCCAATGTGCGGCTATACCCACCTCGGCAATTCTATGCATTTTCCAAGTACGTATTTGTATTTCAAAGGGACGTCCCGTTGGGCCTATAACAGAAGTATGCAACGATTGATACATGTTTTTTTTGGGCATCGCAATATAATCTTTAAACCTTCCCGAAATAGGTTTATACAATTCATGAATGAGCCCGAGCACCGCATAGCACTCATTGATAGATTTAGTAATTACGCGCACTGCCAGCAAATCATAGATTTCGTCTATATCAATATTGTTTGTAAACATTTTTCTGTATATGCTGTAAAAGTGTTTTGCTCGCCCTTCAATATGTGCATCTATTCCGAGTTCGACTAACTTTGCCTTTAAGGTGGATTTTATCTGATCTATATATTTTTCCCTGTCTTTTCTGTTAATGGATATGTGGTTTGCAATATCACGATAAGCATCGGGGTCAAGATACATTAACGATAAATCTTCAAGCTCCCACTTAATTCTAGAAATACCTAAACGATTGGCAAGCGGAGCAAATATTTCCATTGTCTCATGCGCCTTTTCGAGTTGTTTTTCCCTTTCAATGCTCTTTAGCGTTCTCATATTATGTAGCCTGTCTGCAAGCTTAATTAAAACAACTCGTATGTCCTGTGCCATTGCAAGAAACATTTTTCTGAAATTTTCAATTTGTTGTTCTTCTTTTGTACTGTATGGTAACTTCCCTAATTTCGTAACACCTTCAACCAAATCGGCAATAGTTTTACCAAATAATGCTCTTATATCTTCAGTAGTATATATCGTATCCTCCGCAATATCATGGAGCAAGCCTGCAACAATTGATTCGTTATCAAGCTCAATGTCGGCAAGGATATGTGCAACATGAAGCGGATGTATGATAAAAGGCTCACCGGAAACTCTCGACTGACCGGAATGGGCAGTCATGGAAAAATTATAAGCTTTATCAAGCGCCCAAAAATCACAGTTTGGGTTATACTCCGATATTTTAATTTTTAGTTGTTGATATGTTTCGTCAAGGGTGTTCAGTTGCTGTTTCACCTTATCAACCTGCCTTGCGCCTATATTATTTTTATATCTTTAATAAAAAGCTGTACATTTTTTTTCCCGAAGTACTCATTTATATTGAGATTTCCGGCTATGCTGATGTTATCACCGCAATTAATATTTTCTACTAAATTGCCCATACCAAAACCAATTGCTTCAAGTTTTAACCCGTCCCTTTTGGCAATGATTTTTAAGTGTTTTCCCTCGCTTAGTGTATTTATGTACAACGCTTGCGCATTTTCAAATGAGAAAATCGGTTGTGGATTGCCCATCCCGTATGGTTCTAATAAAGACAAACCGCTTATGTTATCAATAGACAGATCACTATTATTGATAGCGGCATCTATTAACATCACAGGTACAAAGCTTTCGGCGTCAAGTATGGTATCTGCGTATTCATTAATATCACGCTCAAAAGGCTTTATGCTATCAGTTTCAAGCGATAACCCGGCGGCAAGCGAGTGTCCGCCGAATTGCAATAAGTGATTTTTCGAATGATCAAGCGCACGGAAAAGGTCAAATCCGCTTATACTTCTGCCGGACCCTTTTGCCTTTTGACCATCTATCGATATTAAAATCGAAGGTCGATGATATTTTTCGGTTATTTTAGATGAAACAATACCGATTACACCGCTGTGCCAGTTTTTGTGAGCAACAACAATAACACTATTTTTATATAATTCGTTTTGCTCAACAATTTCGACTGCCTGTTGGAAAATTTCTTCCTCTATTTGCTGACGATTTCTGTTTTCTTGTGAAAGTTGAAGCGCAATCGCCAACGCTTTTTTTTGGTCATCACATAAAAACAGCTCCAAACTCTTGTTAGCATTTGCAAGCCTGCCGGCAGCATTTATACGCGGCGCTATTATAAAGCCGATATGTCCGGCAGTTATTTGTTTTTGGATAAGGTTTGTCGCTTCCAATAGCGCATTAATACCAATATTATTCCGTTGCGCAATATTTTTAAGTCCCAACGACACCAATGCTCTGTTTTCATCAACTAGCGGTACAACATCTGCCACAGTACCGATACAGACGAGTCCGATATATTTTTGCGCTAATTGCTCAAAGTCTCGCCCGTCTTGCAACGCTTCCAACAGCTTTAATACTACACCCACTCCGGCGAGTTCTTTAAATGGGTACGGACAATCAACTCTTTTGGGGTTGATCACGGCAACACAATCGGGAATGGTGCGCTTACACTCATGATGGTCGGTTATTATAACATCCAATCCAAGTATTTTAGCATATTCAATTTGCTCATTCGCAGTTACACCCGTATCAACTGTTATTACTAGGTTTGTCCCGTTTTGTTTAAGCGACTCTAAAGCAGTGTTATGTAAGCCATACCCCTGTTCAACCCTGTCAGGGATATAACAATCAACGCTTGCGCCTTGTTCTGTTAAATACATATATAAAATTGCTGTTGCTGTTACACCGTCTGCATCATAATCGCCATAGATTGATATATGCTCATTATTAATAAGGGCATATTTTATCCTTGCCACCGCTTTGTCTATATCTTTTAGCAGAGAATAACTATATATACTACCCTCCGGTTTTTCATCTGATCCAAACAGATTATCCCTATTTTGCAAAACAACTGCCGCGAGACGGGAAATGTTATATCTTCTGAACAATTGCGTAACTGTACTTTCATCGTGTTCTCTATAAACCCATTTTTTTGTAGTAATTGCTATCCCCTCACTGTTATACTAATTTGAATGGGTGTTTGCGAAACACCACAACCCGCACAAATACGGGATTTTTTTGTTATCAAAATAGTATAACTCCTCACCGAAATATGGTATAATTGAATTGAGAAAAACAAACAACCATATTAACCTCAG